>JAGQWV010000696.1 GCA_020437045.1 Saprospiraceae bacterium
CAGGACATCCCCCCGATATTTAGTTTTCAACATTTGAAAAGGGTCGCAAGAAACCGGAAAACCAATAATTTCTATTTCGTCAAAGGCATCTTCAAATGGATTGCGCTCAAGTGTAGGAAACTTCCACTCTTTAACCGGTTCTTTAAATAATTTTCGACTTTGATGTATATCCTTATGTTGATTTTTACTAATCAACATTCTCGCCTCCAGAATTAATTCATTCTTCGGTTTTCCTGTGCAACGAAATGCGCCCACAAAAATAAGCATCTCCATATGTTCGATACCTACAGATAATCGATCTACAAAGTCAGAAAGCGATTCAAATATTCCTCCAAGATTGCGCTCCTCCACCATTCTTTCGGCAACATTTAAGTTAAATCCATCAATAGAACTAAGTCCAATGTAAATTTTATTTTCATGGAGAGAAGCAAGCACTTCACTGTGATTGACACAAGGCTGGCAAACCTCACCTCCATGCATCCGTGCCTCATGAAAATAGACCTCTTTACGATAAAATCCTCCGAAATTATTAATAGCGGAAACCATAAACTCCAGGGGGTAATGAATTTTTAAATATAATGCCAAATAGGACTCTACGGCATAGCTGGCGGAATGGGATTTACAAAAAGAAAAACCAGCAAATGATTCGATCTGCCGGTATACTTCTTGCGTCAATTCGTCCGAATATCCGCGATCTTTACAATTTGCAAAAAACCGGCCTTTTACCTTTTCCAGCTCCTTAGACGACCGCGTTTTACCCGACATACCCCGGCGCAATATATCACCATCCGACATATCCAATCCTCCAAAAAAATGGGCGATTTTAATTACATCCTCCTGGTATACCATCACGCCATAGGTGTCACCCAAATGCTCTTTAAAAACCGGATGAAAATATTCAAAATCATCCGGATTATTATGGCGCCGTTGAAATTCTCTCAACATGCCTGACTTAGCTACTCCGGGACGAATCACACTTGATGCGGCTACCAGAATATTATAGTTACTAGCCCGCAGACGTCGCAATAACCCCCGCATAGCCGGTGACTCTACATAAAAGCATCCGATGGTTTTACCCATGGAAAGCAATTCATTACATTTAGGGTGATCGACATATAAATTTGTGTCATTAAAATCAACGGATTCCCCCTTGGTTTCTTTGATAAGCTGTATGGTAGAATGGATGGTACCTAAACCTCGTTGGCTTAAGATATCAAACTTTTCAAAACCAATATCTTCCGCGATATACATATCGATTTGAGCCGTCTTAAATGCTTTGGGGGGGAAATTCATAGCCGTATAATAGGTCAATGGTTTTTCACTAATTAAAACACCGCATGCGTGCATAGACAATTGATTAGGAAAGGTATACATCATGTCCGCATATTTATGAATTAACTGAACTTCCCTACTTAATTCATGAACATTACGAGGATTGGAAGCCAACAGATCAATTTCCGCTTTGGGAAGCCCCATCACTTTGCCAAGCTCCCGGTGAATAGACCGGTGTTTAAAAGACCCAATCGTACCACAAAAAGCCGTACAAGCCGGATCAAATCGCTTGAACATATAATCAAGAATCTGATCCCGATCTTTCCAGCTCCAATCAATATCAAAATCAGGAGGTACTTTACGCGCCGGATTTAAAAATCGTTCGAAATACAAATTGAGTTTTATCGGGCAAACATTGGTAATTTTTAAAATATAGGCTACTATCGAATTTGCACCGCTGCCTCTACCTACATGAAAAAACCCCCGGGACAAACTATAATGGACCACATCCCAGGTACACAAAAAATACCCCCCGAACCCAAGTTGGTCAATAATCTCCAGTTCTTTATTTACCCGTTGACGGGCTACCGAATTATTTTTCCCATATCGATATTCAAATCCATCATCAATTAATTTTTTAAGTAATTCCTTATCCCCATATTTGGTACCAGTATATGTCGCTTTATTTTTTGGCTCATTAAAGTCAAAATCAAACCGGCATTGATCTAATAATCGATTGGCATTGATAACCGCTTCCGGTAGAACATCATAGGCTTTGATCAAATCATCCGGTGACAACATCGTCTCATCATCATCAGCCTGCTCTTCTGGAGCAAGCATAGACAGAAGAATATTATTATCTATACACCGGAGTAAACGATGTAGATTAAATTCATTTTTATTCTGGTAAGTAACTGGTTGCAGAGCTACTATTTTATCTCTTTTCTTCTTAAGGTCCGCATAAACAGCTTTGAACCGATCTTTCAAAGACACTCCGATATATTCATGATCACGAAGCCTCCGAGGAATATTATCAAACGGATAGATTATAAAAACATTCGAAAATTCAGGCGCGATATCCGGCAATGGCTCTTTTTTTATATTATAGTAGGTCAAGAAACTATTTAGCTCATGAAAACCCTCATTATTTACAGCCAAACCTACATATAACAATTTGGATGCATTTCTGAATTCAATTCCAACGACCGGATGTATTTTATATTCACGACAGGCTTTTATAAAATCAAAAACTCCGGTGGTCACATGGATATCTGTCAAGGCCATAGCTTCTACACCCAATCGAGCAGCCTGAGCCACCAACTCTTCGACGGGTATGGTGCCGTATCGCAGTGAATAATATGAGTGGCAACGCAGGTACAAAGGATTTACGATTTTAGATTTGCAATTTGCGATTGAGGATTTTAAGTAATTACTCTCATTGTATTTTTTACAGATTTTGCAGAAGAAATAAAAACAGATAGCAAGTCATTCATTTCTTTATAAACTTTATCAATTTGATTTGGGGAGCACCACTTATTTTCTCTAATTATTTCTAACCAGAATAATGTTTCACCTGCTTCTTCAATGACAATTTGCAATTTATCAATATACTCTTTACTGGTTCCAGTCTGACAAGCTATCCGGCAATTTGCTGCTACCGACGTTGATGATCGTATAATTTGTTTCGCAATATGCAATGCAGCTATTTTTGACGGCAACATTTCAACCATATTTATAATTGCCAATGAAACTTCTTTCGATCTTTGCTGAATTATTTCTTTCATAAATTCTACTGTCTTATTAATATTCTCATTCACTGTATGACGTGGTTTTAGCGGAGTCAAAATCGAGGGAGGACGCACGTTGTACCGCATCTTTTCCAAACCTGTTTTTGACATGATCCATTGCCTGGTATAAACGAATAACTGAAACATCATCAAACACATTTATCTGGTAATTTCCCATGACCAATCCGGACAACTTCACTCCTACCAATCGAATCATCATACGCCGTTCATATAATTTATCAAACAATTCGAGGGCATGTTTAATCAATACATGATCACAGGAAGTATAAGTCATTTTAACCTGTTGGACATGGGTATCGAAATTAGAATAGCGTATTTTGACGGCAATGACAGATGCTACTTTTTGCTCCGCACGTAATTGGTAGCACAAATTTTCCACCATTTGCACCAGCAAACTCCGCATCCGGACAATATCCATGGTATCGCGCATAAAAGTACGCTCGGAAGAAATGGATTTACGTTCATGGTACTGCACCACCGGCGTCGGGTCAATACCGTTTGCTTTCCGGTAAAGTGTAGCTCCGTTTTTTCCTAGAAGACGCACCAGCACTTCCTCTGGTATACCGGCCAGGGTTTTGATGGTACGGATACCTACTCTGGACAACGTCTTATAGGTTGCCGTACCGATCATCGGAATTTTCTGAATCGGCAGAGGATCTAAAAAAGAACGTACCTGCTCAAAAGGAATCTGTAATTGTCCCCGGGGTTTAGCCTCCCCGGTAGCTATTTTACTGACGGTCTTGGTCGGCGACAAGCCAAATGAAATTGGCAATCCGGACTCTTTCTCTATGCGTTGCTTAAGTTCATTCGTCCACTTAAAACATCCGAAATAGCGGTCCATTCCGGTGATATCCATATAAAACTCATCGATGCTTGATTTTTCGTATACCGGAGCAGCCTCCGCAATCATATCGGTAATCTCATCCGACTTACGGGCGTAAAGATCCATATCTCCTTTTACGACCACCGCATCCGGACAAATACGCAAGGCCATCTTCATCGGCATTGCCGAGTGTACCCCATAATACCGGGCCTCATAACTGCAGGAAGCCACAACACCCCGTTCGGCAACTCCCCCAACGATAACCGGTTTGCCAAACAAGCCTGGATCAAGCAAACGCTGACAGGATACAAAAAAAGTATCTAAGTCAAA
>JAGQWV010000697.1 GCA_020437045.1 Saprospiraceae bacterium
GAAAGTATCTTGGATGGCTTGGTTTTCATGAGTAGGTGTGTCGTCTAAATTTTACGGGTAATTTATGTAGGTCCGGGTTTGATCATTAAACCAGTATTGGCTAAAGCTCCCAGTTACCAGATAATAGAGTGACCTGGAAACTTTACCGTCTCACAAGTTCAGGCAATTGTATTCAATAACCAATTGAGGTAACCGATCCGTAAAATGTTCCTGATTGGATCTGGTAAAAGAGCCCACCTGGTGCAATATTTCTTCTGTGGGCATTAAAATTTACGCTTAGGAGACTAAATTAGGTTTTTTGGATATGAAAAGTTCGATTAGCTCTAAATCTTTAGAGAAATCAAAAATACTTCTTAAATCAAGAATTTGTTCAGTATTAAGACATATTTATCTGGGCAAATCTGTGAGGTAAATTTTGATCTGCTGGATAGAAAATACAACCTTTTTCAAATAAATTGCAAAGCCTATGCCCAATTTTCGGGCATTTTTACCAGACCGTGATAAATAGCTTTTACGGCTAAATCTACCGTATTCCGGGCGGAAGTTTTTAATAAAAGATTTCGCTTGTGTTTTTCTACGGTACCCGTAGCAATGTAAAGCTGGCTTCCAATTTCTTTGGCAGTATAACCAAGGCATAATTTCAGGAGAATCTCCCGCTCTCTCCGAGTGATGTAAATGTCTTCAAGATGTTGCATAACAATTCTAATTTTGATTACCTAAATATTTATTAATAGCTTCCACTCGATTATTTACCTGTAATTTCTGATAAATCCTGCTGATCTGAACTTTAACGGAGCCCTCAGTAATGGAGAGTTGATCGGCAATTTCTTTATTTTGCATGCCGTGGGCAATCATTTGCAATATTTTTAATTGGTGGTCGGTCAGTGATTCTGCATGTTTATTTTTTGGGCCGTAAATGTGAAAGCTTTCCAATACTTTACGGGCAATGCCCATACTCATTGGTGCTCCACCGGCCAGAAAATCATCGATCGCCTGGATGACCCCGGTTGATCGTTCTTCTTTTAGCACATAACCGTCCGCACCAGATTTGAGCGCATTGAAAATATTATCCATATCGTCAAAAACGGTAAACATAATAATTGCCATGCTGGGATGCTGCCTTTTCAATCGCATCATGCATTCAATCCCGGACATGTAAGGAAGGCCAATATCCATGATAACCAGATCAACCGGATCCCTGGATAAACCTTTCAGAGCACTTTGGCCGTCTTCATAGGTGGTATGGCAATAAAACCGTTCGGTCGCATTGATCCTGTTTTTTAAGGCTTCCCGGATTTCAGTGGTGTCTTCAACAATGCAGATATTGGTAATCATTGGAAAGTATTCGGGTAGAGAAGTTAACAAATTATTGGCAAAGTCATGTACATGATATAAGGTATCCAGTTGGTCAAATGTATTGTTATTGAATAGGTGTGTCAAGATAACTTTGGTTATCATTTGCTGCTGGGTATAAAAAAAGCGCATCAATTGATGCGCTTTAGCTGTGAAAATAGGTTTATGGAATTCAATATACAGCTATACCGTTTTCCATTGACAGAAAAAACTGGACGTATTAATGCCTTTTATCACAAGCTTATTGAGCGTTTTGGTGGCTTCTATCATAGGATTTGCAGAACCCTGAGTGACCAGGATGATTGGCGATTGCTGCTTTGGATCGGACCTGGCGTAAAACCGAATCAATTGGTCCCGGATATTAAGCGATACGGCATATTGAGAGAGAAAGGGCTGGCCAAGGATGCCGTCAATGGAGTTGGTTAAATGATTATTGATCATCCACAAGGGCACGATCGTCATCGGTGACGGATCGAATTGTAATCCATTGAGTTTTATATCATCGGCCTGAATGGCCTTGAATTTTTGACATCCACCGAAGCCACAGATGCTATTACTATTGATGACAGGCATTGCCTGCTTGAACTGCTTTTTGTATGTATCGTTGTCCAACAGGTTGGATTCTGCGCCGTAATCCAGGCTAAAGGTCACCGGTTTACCCGACAGGTCCAGATCCATGGCCAATACGGGCCCTATTTTCCGTAAAAAATTTTGTTCAATGAATTGATACGACTCGTAGAGATGATTTTGATAGTCATCGTTTATTTCATAATGGTCACTTAAATCGGTGAGAATAATGACTCGGTTGGAATAATCAATTAAAATTTCATAGTCTTCAAAAATAGCCCATCCGCTGAGACCAATGATTTCAATTTTCTTTTTCCAAAAGCTCTCCAGGGAACCAATCGATACCGGGACCGATTTAACCAGGTGATCGCCAATCTTTATCGTGCAGGTATTACTTTCAAGGTCCATGACGGCTCCGGTTACGCCACCCAAGTTCTGATTATTGGAAAATCCCGAAAAAAATTGATTGTTTAACAGCGGATATTTAATCCCGGTGTCCAGGATCAGGAATCCTTCCACTGAATCCACTTTGGTTGGAATTAAAATAAGTTTATCGATTCTAAAAAATTGGACTACAAAGGTATGCGCACGGGATTTAACCGGCCCATAAATCAGAATGGTGAACAATAATGCAGTAATATTAAAATGGTTTAAGCAAGGAGGAGTTTTCATATACATTTGGTTTCATTCAAATGTATAGGAGACTGGGCCTGAAGTAAAGTTATCTTTAGATATCAATACCGACCCGGATGGTAGCCCTCGTATATATTAAGTTAACTGATGGGAGAAGGGGATAAATCGAATTTCAATTTTTGCACCCTGATTGGTTTTGGACTGAAGTGTAAATTGGGCTCCTATTGAGGTAGCACGATCGTGCATGGATGCTAAGCCATAATGCCCAGATTTTTGACCTGCAGATGGATCAAAGCCTACACCGTCATCTTCCAACCGAAAGATCAGTTCCTGGTCTTTTTGCATTATTCCTAAGAACACATTAGAGGCATGAGCGTGTTTAACGATGTTGAATAGTCCTTCCTTATAGATGAGATAAATCGCTTGTCGTTCCTCTCCTGTAAGGCTGATTTCCGGAAGGGGATTTGGATAATCATAGCGTAGGGAGATCCCAATAGATTGGATGGTTTGTTTAGCTTGCGATTGGATTTTTTCAATCAGACTTGCCAGTGTGTCTTGCCGCTCATCGAGGATCCACAACATGTCGCGCATATTCCGGATGGAATTTTCAGCAAGTTGGCCGATTTGTTTGAGGAGAGGATGGTTTTGGCTTTCTTCCGTGGTCATCACCTCATCGGTCAGATAGAGGATCTTGCTCAGTTCGGTGCCCAGGTTGTCGTGCAGGTCGTGGGCGATGTGTTCCCGCTGCCGGCTCAGCGCCAGTTGGTGCTCCATGGCTTTCTGCCGGTTGAGGAATTTACGCCGGAGGAGCAGGTAGTTCCCCAGCAAGACCAGTCCCCCGGCGGAAATGATCAGGCATCCGATGAACCACCAGGTACGGTAATAGGGTTTGGGGATGGTGACGATGACGTGAACTTGTTTGCCCTGGATCATATCGCCACTGACCGGTACAAAGTAGAGGTGATGGGGTTTGTAGTCGGAGAATTGGAGGTCCAGGAGATCGTTGCTATTAAGGCGGGTCCAGGGATCACCAGGATCTCGTTTGTATTTAAAGAATGAGCCTTCCTGGGAAGTTGTGGAGATAACCGCCGGTCGGACAATAAAGCGATATTCCAGGAAGGGTACATCTAATTGCATAAAGGTGTCCCCGGCAAAATGTTTAATTTCCTTTCCAAAAACATCCAGTTGAACGATTTCCAATCCAGGACTAGTACTGGAAGGATGCAGATCCGGATAATGGGCCCGAAATAACCCTTTATTTGTTCCTATCCAAATGTTGTCATCATTACCCCAAACGATGGAAGATTCCCGATTAGTTTCCGGAGCAGAAGCGAGTCGCCCTTCCCAATCGTTAATTGAGCAATCGAATAAAAAAAGCCCTTTTTCGGTGAGAATGAAAGCCTGGGTATCTTTAAAAGTAATGTCATAAATAGAAGCTTCCAGTGAATTTTGTGGTTGAAACACAGAGTCCAATGTCATATTGTAAATGTAAAGGCCCTCGTTGGTACAGAGGTAAATATTACCATCTGAGGGAGACTGTTCTATGTTGTTGATAATGGGAAAGGTATATCGATATTTTTTATCGTTTTTTTTGAGATGAATTAGTTGCTTTCTGTCTAAAAGAATAATGGTGTCTTTTGAGTTAATTCGCTCGTCAAATTCTGCAATTAAGGTAACCTTAAAATCTTCCAAGGAGTCCAGAAACTCAGAAGATGAGATGTGAATGGATGTGCCGCTGGTTGACACACGCCGTTTGCCATAGTAGAAGGAACTGGCATTTATCGGTCTGTCAAATGGTATGATGTAATTGTGGGAAGTAGCGTCAATAATAGGTCGATTATTTCCTTCCTCCAGTAATTCGGTTAAAACGTAGGGTGAAGAAGCGAGAATATGATTCTTTAAAATGTGCACATCGGTAATCTGCGGGACGTTCCAATGATTTATTATATGGTCATTCTCATTTTCGTTGTATTTGAATACCGCAGAAGAAGTGGCATAGATTACGTCTCCAGAGGACGATAAAACAATATCTGTGATGGGGTCGGTGGTAATCTTTTGCCAATCGTATAGACTTTGAAACCATTCATAATTGTATTTATAAACTCCGATGTTATCGAAGGATGCCCAAATATTGACTCCATCGTTGTAAAGGCACGCGGCCGAATTATAGATTTCTTCCTCCGGGGGGTTATACAATTCAGAATAAGTATTGGAGGCTGTATTAAAAAGTAGAAAAGAACTTGATGCCGGCTTTAGGATGTAATGGTTATCGTTGAATTTGGCGCCAAAACTGATTCGTGTCGCTTTATTTGGATAGGGCTCGTACAACTCCCAATGGGTTGGATTGGTTAAATTGAACCGGGCTATTCCTTTGTTGGTAAGGAGCAGAACCGACTCCCCTTCTACGTAAGCTTTTGAAACCTCCAGGTTCAATGGGTTTATTTTGGTTTTGTCGGGTTCCTGACCGGCATGCAAATCAATGAGCTCTATTCCTCGGTCTTTAATCCATGGACATCCAATGATTTGAACGACCTCATGATTCGAATCCAGAATAGGGGTGAAGCGAACACTTGTTGTGCTGGTGAAGGAGTGAAAGGTGGTAGGCTCATTCAATGAAACCCAACCGAGATATCCCCTACAGGAAAGCCATAATTTTTCTGCCAGAGAGTCCAGATAGAATAGATGATAGTCTGATGTTAGGGTTGTCTCTTTATAAGATAGTTGAAATTGACTATAGGTATGAAGTTTATAATCAAATTTAATTATATGGTTAATAGTTGTAAACCAAAGGCTTTTGTTCTTGTATTCATAAAAGTTACTTTGAATGTTTTTTAAATTAATAGAAGTATCATTTGGTGCAAATACATGAAATTTAATTTTTGTTCTATCTAGTATGTTTAATCCTTTCTCACCGCTTATCCAGGTATTATTGCCATTATCAGTAAATATAAACCAGTTTGATTGAATATCTGATAAGCGTTCAATGGAAGTAGAATTTATCGCATTGACAGGTATATTTTGTAAATATATAGTATTTTTTATATGAAAAAAAATTAATAAAAATACAATTATATTGTATATTAATTTTGTTTTATAAATACTGAATGCCATTGCTCGTATGCACTTGGAAGCAAATCTAATATATTATAATCTATTATACCAGTATTTATATCGATCGTATAATCGGTAGTATCATTGTTATTCATAGCTTTGGAAATGCATTCTTTCTCTGCCTGAGCTAAATACATCATTGCACTTGTTTGTACACCAACAGGAGCCCATCCAGGAGGGCATTCGTCTAAGTTGCTGTAAGTTGAGTGTTGTCCTTCAACATTTCTAGGTGCTCTAAAAAAGACCCGGCTAGAATAAAATGAATCAATTGTTGTAGTTATTAAATTGGTATCTAATCCACCTGCAATATTGATGACAGCACTGTCTACAGGTAACAACCTATTACCACGAGAAAATCCTTCGAGTTTGAATGTAAAAAATTTTTGAGTTTTATCGAATCTGGTTGTTAAATAATGGAATTTTTCAGGCCTTATGATTGCTCTTGAAAATGCAATACTATCTGATACAATCATTATGGTAAACAGATCTATCGAGGAAATGAAGGCAAAATAAAATGGAAGAGTGCTTGAATTGTTTAGTGGGTTTAATTGCTTTGCTTTTGCTCCGATATTTTCTTCATAAATTGTGTCATTGTAAAATTCTATTTTGAAAGGATTTATGGCCATTTTTAATGTATGAAAAGATATTGTATTTTTATCGGAAATTATTTTAATCAAAATTCCAATATTAATTGTATCATCATATATCATTTTTGTTGGTGGACCAAAAAACAAATTAGAATTAGTTGTGTCTATAGGAGAGCATATTGAATCTATTTTATCCCACAAATTGGTATTTTTTTTAATAGAGAAATAATATTGCTCCTCGCAGCTGTCGTAGTAATCTTTTATTTTGCACTCTTTCTTTATTAAAAAAATAAATAAAGTGAATATTCCTATTATCCCTAAGATTAGGATTACTTTAGCAATTTGATTCATTTTTAAAAATTTAATTAGTAAGTAATATATTTATTTTTAGAAATTTATTAGGACAATATTTTGCAAATATGTAATTGTATGTATATAAATTTAAGCATTTGAGAAGAAATTCTTTCATTCGGGGATTAAACTAAATGTTGAAGTGCTCATTGCACATACCCCCTAAAACCCCACTCCCTTTCAAAAGCTTAAGCGAGTATGGCAAAGCGTACGAAGATCAAACTGTTACTGGCCACGGAGCCGGTCAGCCTGAAGGTACTGGTGTAGGGATGGGTACGTACCTTTCGCAATAACCAGTTCATAGCCCTCAACGATGGGTCGACCATCCAGAACCTACAGGTGGTGGTGGACTTTACGCATTTGCAACATCCGTTCAATAGCACGACCGCTGCAAGGATTCTCCAGATAACCAAGTAAAAGACATTTAATCCAGCCTGACGGACTGGCAGGGAATACGACAGGATCAATAGAAGGCTCGCTTGTATGTGAATAGATGAGTTTTGTCTCCTTATAAATTAAAATCAATCTTGTCCTTCAGGATCTTATAGAAATTGTCATCCTGGATACCTGTCCGCTAAGAAGAAGTTCGTGAAGCGCTTTGGCTTATATTTCTTTACTCCTTGCATACTATAATATACGAAAAAGT
>JAGQWV010000698.1 GCA_020437045.1 Saprospiraceae bacterium
CAATGTTCCAGATAGGGGTCATTCATTTTACCTTTTTCCATCATCGGTGTTTTGCTTCATCCAAATTGTACATTAAACTGATACTGAAGGTCAGGGCGGCTCCGGCAGAAATATCTTCAAATGTTGTACCTGGTGAATCCCCAACGGTCAATAACGCTTCTGCTTCATTTAAATTTTCGGTGTAATTCATCTTACGTTCAGTATAAAATGACTGCAATTCTCGAGCCTCCTGGTCGGTAGGATAGCGACCGACAATATTGACATACGCTTTTTGGAGACGGGATTCTGTATCGTCTTCTTCATCCCAAATCTTCCTTGCCAGATGCCGGCTAGCTTCCAGGTAGGTTGGATCGTTCAATAAAATCAATGCCTGAAGTGGGGTGCTGGTGGCTTGTCGCTTTACTGTGCAGACCGAACGTTCCGGTGCATCCAGTGTCAGCATGGTGGGCGGAGGAATCGTCCGCTTCCAATAGGTATATAAACTACGTCGATACTTGTCCTTACCGATACTGACCCGGTATTTGTTTTCTCCAATTTGGTTAGCCAGTTCTTTCCATATGCCACCTGGCTGATAGGGTTTTACCCATTTTCCGCCAAGTTTATCGTATAGTAGACCACTGGTCAGCAGGGCTTCGTCACGTACCATCTCAGCGGTAAGCGGCCGATGAGGCCCACGGGACAACCACTGGTTGGAAGGATCTTTTTCCAGCTTTCGCTTACTGATCCTTGCTGATTGGCGATAAGTTTTAGATAATACCATCATTTTTAACATCCTCTTCATATCCCATCCAACTTCTCTGAATTCTACCGATAGCCAGTCCAAAAGCTCTGGATGAGTAGGTAAATCTCCTTGATTACCAAAGTCTTCAGCTGATTTAACTAATCCAGTTCCAAAACATTGTTGCCAAAGCCTGTTGATCATCACTCTCGATGTTAGTGGATTATCTTTATCAAAAAGCCAGTGAGCAAGACCAAGCCGATTTTTTTCCTCTTGTTGAAATGCTAAGATAGCCCTTGGTGTATTGCGTTCTACGGGTTGCAGTTTGGCGTCATATTGCCCCCTGTCTAACACGTATGCCGGTTCAATAGTATCCTTTTCTTCCATGACCATGATATGAGGAATACTGGTGTCGATGGCCCGCAAACTGTCTAAGGTGGATTTTAATAATATACGGGGCTCTGACAATCGAACCTGATAATGGTCAAATTTATCTGCCTGAGATGCATTTTGAAGATCCGTTTTAGTAAATCCTGCCAATTGCTTGATCTCCAAGGGACTAAGCAATTTGTTGTAAAGACGAACCTCATCTATTCGTCCATTTTCAAAGCCATGTTGGTCATTGATGGTACGAGCCCGATGATTCCAATGACCAATTAAAAAGTCATTGCCGTTAGCAATACTCAAGCCTTGCAGATCATCTTGCACCACGGTAAGTCTTTGGGATATACCATCGATATAGATTTTTACCCCTGCGGCAGTACCCGAACCATCATAAGTGACTGCCAGATGATGCCAGCCAGAGGGAAGCCGGGAGCTTGTCGTGACTTCGATTTTCTCCTGATTATAATGGTGTATCAGACGAAAATCAATACTTCGATTTTTTAATAAAAGACAATCATAGCCTCCCCGGTATTGCTCTTCATTACGTCTTCCAAAGATCGCGGCATCCTTCGATAGCGTGCCGGTGTGATTCACCCAGGTGCTAACCGTAAAATTATTCCAGTGGTCAAAGTCTCCAATCTCTCCAAAGGTGATGAAATTATCACCGTCAAATTGTACGGATTTACCAGTGTAGCCATCCATTTTTACCGGTTTTTCGATAGACGGAGGAAGATTGACATTTGCTCTGCCTTCTTCAATGCCAGTGACTTCATTTTTAAATTGCCAACCGTGATCATCTAGCCGAAAATGAGCTAACTGTCCTGAACTGGTGTCAATGGATTCGAATATTCGATCACTACTATTCCATTCATTAAATTCGCTTCTTTCACTTTTTTCGAGGTTGTGCAACTGTTCTTCCAGGTTGATAATCCTGGTTTTTACCGATTCAATATT
>JAGQWV010000699.1 GCA_020437045.1 Saprospiraceae bacterium
AGCGGATCATTTCATATGCTGGTATAGCACCCCGTTTTTCATATTTGGGATGTGGCTGTCGCGTGTATGGCAAATCAAATGAACGATCAATTTGATTTTCTGTCATGGGAGGGTAAGGTGGATTAACCACCAACACCTGATCATCTATAATCTGTGTCAGGCGCTTGGCATGCGTTTTATTGGATTCCTGTTCTACATGTTTAAAGTTTGCAGCGTAGGCTTTCTTGTCCCGCAGACAAAGTTCGTGACTATTCAATGTAAGTGTTTCCCAATTCCTATTGACAGGAACCAGTTTATCGCGAGGTTGGAGAAAAGCGGTTTGCAAAATGGTATTTAACGCCTGAAATGGCACACCCCTGGCGAGCAGCCTTAATATTTCACGAAGAGGCATTTCTCCCATCCCATATACCAATAAGTCAGCACCACTACTTTTCAAAATAGAAGGCATCAGTCTATCACTCCAGTAATCGTAATGAGTAACCCTCCTTAACGATGCTTCTATGCCCCCAATGACAATCGGGACATCGGGATAAAGTTTTTTTAATATTCCGCAATACACTGAAGTGGCATAATCTGGTCTGAATCCAGCCATACCCCCTGGGGTATAAGCGTCTGTGGAACGCTTACGTTTGGCCGCGGTGTAGTGATTCACCATGGGATCCATACAGCCACTGGTGACTCCAAAGAAGAGTCGGGGCCGTCCCATCTTCATAAAGTCTCTCAGATCATCCTGCCAATTGGGCTGTGGTACAATGGCCACCCTATATCCCTCATCCTCAATTATACGACCGATCACTGCAGCACCAAACGCTGGATGATCTACGTAAGCATCTCCGGAAATGATGACCACATCCAGATCTGTCCAACCTCTCAACTCCACTTCCTTACGGGTGATAGGTAACCAGTCTGTAATCGGCTGTTTCTGCATTTATATCACTTTTGTGTCAAAAGACACATTTATCGCAAAAACAAAATGCTGAATCATAAAGTTTGCTGAAAACTACTTAATCTTCCGCATTCGTAAGTTTGCTGGAGTTATTTCGAGGTATTCATCCTCTTTGATATACTCCATCGCCTCTTCCAGTGAAAATACAATCTTCGGGGCTAATTTAACAGCATCATCTGCTCCGGATGCCCGCATATTGGTCAATTTCTTTCCTTTGATGACATTCACATCCAAGTCGTTATCACGGCTATGCTCTCCAACCACCTGCCCCTTATAGACCTTATCACCCGGCGCAACAAAAAACTTCCCCCGATCCTGCAACCGGTCTAAAGCAAATGCCAGGGCAGGTCCGGTCTCCATGGAAACTAGCGAACCATTGAAGCGACCGGAAATGTCACCTTTAAAAGGGGCATACTCTTTAAAACGATGAGTCATTACCGCCTGTCCGGCGGTGGCGGTCAAAACCCGGCTTCGCAAGCCAATAAGTCCCCGGGAAGGAATCTCAAACTCCAGGTGTTGTACATCTCCTTTGGGCTCCATTTTTTCCAACATTCCCTTCTGTTGAGTCACCAATTCAATTGCTTTACCAGCATAGTCTTCTACAACATCGATAACCAGATGTTCAATGGGCTCATGCTTCATTCCCTCCAACTCTTTCATGATGACCTGAGGTTTTCCCACTTGCAGTTCATAACCCTCTCGTCTCATCGTTTCAATCAGGATGGACAAATGCAACACGCCTCTCCCATAGACATTAAATTTGTCTTCAGTGTCCGTTTCTTCCACCTTCAGCGCCAGGTTTTTCTCGGTTTCTTTTAGTAACCGGTCCCGCAAATGACGCGAAGTAACAAATTTACCCTCCTGACCATAAAAAGGAGAGTTGTTAATCGTGAATAACATGCTCATAGTTGGCTCATCCACTTCAATCCGGGGTAGAGGCTCCGGATTATCTATGGCAGCAATCGTATCACCAATCTCGAAATCATCCACTCCGACAAGGGCACAAAGGTCTCCACTTCGAACACTTTTAACTTTCGTGCGGCCCAAGCCTTCAAATACGTAAAGCTCTTTAATCCTTACTTTTTTATTGACATTTCCTTTTTTGCAAAGAATATAATCACCTCCTTCCACTAAATCTCCCCGGTATACGCGCCCAATCGCAATCCGGCCAACAAAATTGGAATAGTCCATGGAGGTAATCTGCATCTGAGCATCACCCTCAACATAAGGGGCCGGCGGAATTTGGCTTATGACGCAATTAAGCAGCGGGGTTATGTCTTCCGTCCGCTGCTTCCAGTCGTAACTCATCCAGCCCTGCTTCGATGAACCGAATATCGTTTCAAAGTCCAATTGAAATTCCGCAGCACCCAGATTGAACATGAGATCAAAAACTTCTCCCTGAACATCTTCCGGTTTACAATTCTCCTTGTCTACTTTGTTTATAACGACAATAGGTTTCAACCCCAGTTCAATAGCTTTACTTAAGACAAATCGAGTCTGTGGCATCGGGCCTTCAAAAGCATCTACCAACAACAATACTCCATCCGCCATTTTAAGTACTCTTTCCACTTCACCGCCAAAATCAGCGTGACCCGGAGTATCAATGATGTTGATTTTGACATCATTATAGTTTACCGATACATTCTTGGAAAGAATAGTGATCCCCCTTTCTCGTTCCAATTCGTTATTATCCAGAATTAATTCTCCGGAGTCCTTGCGATTGTCTATGGTTCTACACGCCTCAATGATGCGATCGACCAATGTTGTTTTGCCGTGATCGACGTGGGCGA
>JAGQWV010000700.1 GCA_020437045.1 Saprospiraceae bacterium
ACTCTTTACCGCTGACCACTGAAACCTGAATGCTGAATACTCGAAGGAAAAGGCTAAGGCGAAGCAGACGTGGTGGTACCCCTGGCACCATTGGTACTTCTGGTACTTTTACGGCTGAATACTCGAATTGAATTTCAAACCTCCATCTGCTCAAAGTACTGCATCACTCTGGTTCTGGTGTGTTCCTGTAACTTGACCTCCCGATCGTATAACTCCTCTCTAAGGTGAGTGTAGAGGCTTACTGCCGCCCTTAATTTGTCCAGCAGGGATTGACGATCATAAAGGGGGATCGTAGAAACCAGTTGCCGGAGATCATGTTTTTCCAGTTCCATCTCCACTTTGCGCACCCCCCTGGGTAGATTGCCGTTTTTAACATGGAGTAGGGGACCAAAGACCACCATTCGCAGAAAACCGAGTGAATCTAGGGCTTCCATATATTCTCCCCGGCCGATTTTCTGTAAGATATAATGGACCCATATCCAAAACCGGTCTTCAATCCATTGATAATCGGGATATGGAAATTCTGGAGAAGAATGCTTCAATGCATTTTTCAGTTGATTTTCTTTATCTAACAGGATAACCGGAGTTTCCACTCTTGATTTAAATTCTTCAATCGTTACAAATTTAAAATCGACATGCAAAAGTGGATTATCAAAAAGACAGATGAGTAATCTCGGTTCTCCGACATGTTCACCGGTAAATCCGGACAACAGCTCACCAGAGCGGCTGGCAAAAGCCAACATATTTTCCTTATCACCAGTTATCTTATTTCTGGTAACCACGACAAGATCAAGATCTGAAAATTCGTCTATTGCATCTGTGATCCAGGATCCTCCGGCCGCTATACCCACAATTTGATCATCCTGTATACAGTCGGCTACTACCCTCTTTGCAAATTCGATCTGAATCATCTTTTTTAAAATATTTATCAACCAATTGATAGTAAAATTTAAAAATAAAACTTGAGTTCAAGCTAGAAAGTCAATTCTTCCTAAAAACCAGGTTTACCCTAACTTGAAAGGGCTTGATTTTGAGCTATGTCAGTCTTTTACCGGGTGTATGCATGCGAATTTTTATTCTAAAACGAAATTGCGGTAAATGCGGACACATCATCGATTTTTTCAGTACAAATTTACCCGATACAATTTGTCCAACGGACCTTCACCGAACTGAAACGCGATTATTACTGATTTAACGTCGAAAATGAGCATCTATCTGTCTTGATTTCCCGATCGAAGCACCGAATAACCCTGTTGGCGATAATTATCTAATAAATGCTCCAACTCTTTAATTTTATCAGGATATTTACTATAAAGATTAATTCGTTGTCCCGGGTCTTCCTTCATATTAAATAGTATCCCCTCCGTATCAAAATCTGTATATCCTCGCAATTTTTTAAAAAAATCTGGCAATTCGCGGTGTCCTCCGGAAGAACTGTTTATATAAAGCCAATCCCCCTTTCTTATGCCCCATTTTGATTCATATGTATTATGCACGGTTGCTTCCCTTAAGGGAGATGAATAGGATTGTCCCAGTAACACTGCCGTCAGATCATAACTATCCGGTGCAGCATTTTCAGGTAAATTTATTCCGGTAATCCTGGCAACAGTAGCCATAACATCCACCTGCGAGATGACTTCATCAGAAACAGAACCTGGCTCAATATGACCCGGCCACCGGGCCAGAAAAGGCACGTGATGTCCACCTTCCCACACATCTCGTTTGAGACCACGAAAATCTCCCATACTAAAATGTCCATATTTTGCTGCGCGCTCCCAGGCATAAGCTTCCGGTCCATTATCAGCACTAAATATCACCATCGTATTATCGTCAAGTCCTTGTTCATGCAGGGCCCTGAGCACCTGCCCTACTACCCAATCCGTTTGTACCATAAAGTCTCCATAAGCACCGGCCTCAGACCTACCATCAAACTCATCATTGGGGATAATCGGCGCATGGGGTGAAGGCAAAGCAAAATAGAGGAAAAAGGGATCACCGGATTTTCTTTTCTTTATCCATTCAACCGTCCTTGTCGTTAATGTAGGCAATACCTTATAAGGATTCCAGTCCTCTTCTTTTGGGCCGGGACGAAATTCCCAGGCACCTTCCTTGACCTCATATCCAACATCATGGATATCCATCGTTGCGGTAGGAGCTTTTAATATCCGGTCATCTTCTACCCAGGCATAAGGAGGAAAATTGATTGTACCATCTCCAAAGTAATGGTCAAAACCCCGGGCCAACAGACCGCCGGCAATGGGCTTTGTCCAATCAAGATCTTCCGGCAAATAGTATTTTACCTTCCTTCCCCACTGCTCCACTTCTGCTGTAGGCGCATTCTGAAACTGCCAATCCCATCCCAGGTGCCATTTGCCAAAACAAGCAGTTGTATAACCGGCCTTTTTCAGCATCTGCGGCAGGGTAAAGTCTGAATCCAGAAAAAATGGCTTTCCAAAGGCACCGACAATTCCATGCTGCCGCCTCCAGTGATAAGTTCCGGTCAGAAGGGCAAAGCGACTGGGAGAACAAATTCCTGACGAACTATGCGCATCGGTAAATCGCATACCTTCTGAAGCGAGCTGATCAAGATTGGGAGTAGGAATTTTAGATCCGGGATTCTGGCAATGCAGATCTCCATAACCCATATCATCGGCATAAATAATTACAATATTCGGTTGTGTAACCGGCTTCTCCGAGTAATGGATAAATACTAAGGCTAGCATTGTCAATATAAAAGGGGAAAAAAATTTCACCGGCTTCTTTTTTAATTCAGGAGGTAATATACCGAA
>JAGQWV010000701.1 GCA_020437045.1 Saprospiraceae bacterium
AAACCCTATGCGGTCTTCGGCGATTATAGCTATTGGCATGCAGACAGACCTATCGCGGAAAGTGCCGGAGTGGGAGGATTTGGCTGCCACAGCTTGTGCGGTACAGAACCTCTGGTTGGCTGCCACAGCCCTGGGTGTTTCCGGATATTGGAGTACTCCTGGATCCTTGGATGAATTATCAGACTTCGTTGGTCTGGAAGAGGGGCAAAAATGCCTGGGTCTGTTCTACTTAGGATACGCCAGCGAATACCCTGACGCTCCTAATCGCTCACCATGGGATGAAAAGGTACAATGGCGAGATGAATAATTGGTTGTGATCAGAATACGATATTTCAAAAGGCAAAATTGGCTAAGTCATGAAAAAGATTGCTAAAAAATATGACATCGATCATATATCATCATACCGGTTGGTCAACACCTGCCAAAAAATTGGTCATAAACTAAATTAAACGTACTTTTGCCGACCGAATTTCAAATTGAGTACCTTCGCAGGTATTTATTTTTCAAATGTTTTAATTAAATACGTATATGGGTCAGTCTATCACTTACGTGATTCCAGTCATGGGTATCATAGCCCTATTGTACACCTTCTGGCGGTCATCATGGATATCTAAACAGGATGCAGGTTCCGATCGCATGAAGTTGATCGCTAAAAATATTTCGGAAGGTGCGATGGCCTTTTTGCGCAGCGAGTACAAGGTATTAGCCATTTTCGTAGTGGTGGTTGCTATTTTGCTGTTTATCAGTGGAAATTCGGATGAAGCCAGTAATCCATTGATAGCAGTTTCCTTTGTTATGGGGGCCCTTTGTTCCGCTTTGGCCGGCTTTATAGGGATGAAAGTTGCTACTAAAGCCAACGTGCGCACGACCAATGCAGCAAGAACTAGCTTAGGAAGAGGATTAGAAGTTGCCTTCGCCGGCGGATCCGTAATGGGTCTCGGTGTCGTTGGTCTCGGGGTTTTGGGACTAGGCAGTTTGTTTCTGATTTATAGTAATCTGGACTGGGATATTTCCAAAGTCATCAATGTCTTGACCGGGTTTTCGTTTGGAGCTTCATCAATTGCACTATTTGCCCGGGTCGGTGGTGGTATTTATACGAAAGCAGCTGACGTAGGTGCCGATCTGGTTGGTAAAGTTGAAGCAGGTATCCCGGAGGATCACCCTCTGAACCCCGCTACCATTGCCGACAACGTTGGTGATAACGTGGGTGATGTGGCAGGAATGGGTGCTGACCTTTTTGAATCATATGTAGGGTCTATCATTGGAACGATGATTCTGGGAGCCGCCTTTATTGCGGTCACCGGTGATGGCAGTACAGCGGCCATGGTAGGAGGTCAGAATTGGGCAGATGGATTTGATGGTCTTTCAGCGGTACTTCTACCATTGGTACTCGCGGGTACCGGTATCATTACCTCCATTATAGGTACTTTCTTCGTTCGTGTTAGTGAAGGTGGTAACCCACAGAAAGCTTTAAACACCGGTGAGTTTTTATCTTCAGCACTCATGTTGGTTGCGACTTATCTGATTGTGCAATGGATGTTGCCTGAGTCATGGGTTTTTGCCGGTAAGGAAGTTTCCCGAACCGGTGTTTTCTGGGCGGTTATATTGGGTTTGGTCGCTGGATTGGGTATCGGTATGATCACGGAATTTTATACCGGCACAGGCACCAAGCCGGTTAAATCGATTGTTCGGCAGTCGATTACCGGATCAGCCACCAATATTATTTCCGGACTGGGAGTCGGAATGCAGTCCACTGCTATTCCGATTATTATTCTGGCGATTGCCATTATTGGTGCCTTCCAATTTGCCGGATTATATGGTATCGCTATCGCTGCAGTAGGGATGTTGTCAAATACAGGAATTCAATTGGCGGTAGATGCTTATGGTCCTATATCAGATAATGCAGGAGGAATTGCCGAGATGAGTGATCTTCCGAAAGAAGTGAGAAAACGTACTGATAAACTGGATGCAGTTGGTAATACCACCGCTGCCATCGGAAAAGGCTTTGCGATAGGCAGTGCAGCTTTGACGGCTCTGGCCCTTTTTGCAGCTTATATGACGATTACCGGTATTCCTGGTATTGATATATCCAAACCCGTGGTCTTGGCAGGTCTGTTTATTGGCGGTATGCTACCATTCTTGTTTTCATCCTTGGCAATGAATGCAGTAGGTCGAGCGGCTATGGATATGATTGAAGAGGTAAGACGACAATTCAAAAGCATCCCTGAATTATCCGCAGCTTTAAAAGTGATGCATGCCAACGAGGGCAAAGAATTCAATGAGTGGAGTAGTCAAGATCAAAAGATCTTTGATGCTGCCAATGGTAAAGCAGAATATGGAAAATGTGTGGCCATTTCTACAAAAGCGAGTATCAGAGAGATGATTTTACCAGGAATGGTGGCCGTATTGACACCGGTGCTTATCGGATTCGGGCCAAAGATTTTTGGCAGTAATATGGGTCCGGAAATGTTAGGTGGATTGCTTGCCGGAGTGACCGTTTCCGGTGTGCTCATGGCCATTTTCCAGTCAAATGCCGGAGGCGCCTGGGACAATGCCAAGAAGATGTTTGAAGAAGGAGTGGAGATTAATGGACAGCGCTATGAAAAAGGATCTGATCCACATAAAGCTACGGTAGTAGGAGACACCGTAGGTGATCCTTTTAAAGATACTTCAGGTCCGTCTTTGAATATCCTATTAAAGCTGATGTCTGTTGTTTCGCTTGTGATTGCGCCCTTCCTTTGATAATATGTAAAAGATTTATATGTAAATGCTCAGTTGAATAAACTGGGCATTTTTTTTGTTTTGGAATATGGAGAACCTGAAGTTGAGCGTTACTATTTCGTTAAAAAGTAAGCTTAACTTACTGGTTCCAAAACTTTTTAAGGCAAAAACGAGTATATTTAGATACTATTTTTTACCGGAAAGCATAACCAAAACAAATGGGAAGTATGGTGCTTAGAAGCTCAGTGATCTTAATGATAGCCCTGCTTGGACTGTTTTTGAAATCTCACCAGGTGAGTGATTCAGATCAGGCTAAAAAGGAATTTTTTACCCTTCAGGCGGTAGTGAAGTTCCTGGACCGGGTGCATTATGAGCCAAAGTCGCTGGATGACCAGCTTTCACATCAGGTCTATGATGCTTATTTGCGATCCATCGATCCTGCCAAACGGTTTTTGACTCAAGATGAAGTAGATCAGTTGGAAAAATACCGGTCAGAAATTGATGACCAGATTGCCAATGGAAGTTTCGAGTTTTTTGATTTGTCTGAAGGCCTCATATCACAAGGTATTAATAGAGCCGAAGGATTCTACAAGAAATATATCGACACCGATCTTGATATACACGATGATAAGGATACCCTAGTGGTTGATGCTGAGGACCGTTCTTTTAGCAAGGATGTGCATGCCTTAGAAGCTTATTGGCGTGAATTACTGCAGTATGAGGTGATCATGAAAGTACATGGTCTTGAGCTTGCTGCTGACAAAGATGAATCCAAGTCTGAGGCTGAATTGGTTAAAGAAGCCAAAGAAACAATATCAGAGAATTTTGCCGATTGGTTCAAGCGGTTGAAGGATTTAAGACGCTCCGATCGCTTTGAAGATTATCTCAATGCCATCACCGGCGCTTATGATCCTCATTCTAATTATTTCAGTCCCCGGGAAAAGGAAAACTTTGACCTGAACATGAATAATAGCTATGAAGGTATCGGAGCCCGTCTGATGCCGGAAGGAGAATTGACCAAAGTTACTGAAGTGATTCCCGGCGGACCGGCGTGGAAACAAAAAGAATTGGAAGCTAATGATTTTATCATCAAAGTGGCTCAGGATGGTGAAGAGGCCAAAGATGTACGAGGATGGAGACAAGATGATGTAATCGATTTGATCCGGGGCAAGAAAGGAACCAAAGTCATTCTTACCGTTAGAAAAGCTGACGGTAATGAGCAGGAGATCGGTATTATCAGAGATCAGGTGGTACTGGAAGAAGGTCGTGCCAAGTCTCTTTTGATTCGCACCGAAGAAGAAGGAGCAGATATTGGGTATATACGCTTACCTAAATTCTACTTTGAGGCAGATGGCAAGCCGGGTTGTGCACAAGACATCGCTACCGAAATTGAGAAACTGGACAAAGAAGGAGCGAAAGGAATTATCCTGGACCTGAGAAATAATGGAGGAGGATCATTATCTGAAGTTGTAGATATGACAGGTCTCTTCATTGATAAAGGACCTGTTGTTCAGGTGAAATCACGTGAGCGTAAGCCCTATGTCTTAGAAGATGAAGATCCTGCCGTCCAGTACAAAGGGCCTCTGATTGTCATGGTCAATCATTTTAGTGCCAGTGCTTCAGAAATCATTGCAGCAGCACTGCAAGATTACAACCGGGCGATTATTGTAGGAAGTTCTTCCACTTTTGGCAAGGGAACCGTGCAACGTTTTCACCAATTGGATCGCTTTATCGTTGGTAATAACGATTTAAAACCTTTAGGAGAAGTAAAAATTACCACGCAGAAGTTTTATCGTGTCAACGGTGGCTCGACGCAACTAAAAGGGGTGATACCAGATATCATTTTACCTTCTCCATATAATTATATCAATGCTGGTGAAAAAGATCTCGATACTCCTTTAGCGTGGAGTGAAATCGAACCAGTAGAACATGATCAGCACGTGATGGTTTTGCCCGATCGTGATTTACTTGCTTCTGCCAGTGCCGATAGGGTACATAATAGCGAGAAATTTCAGTTGATTGAAGAAAGAGCAAAGCTGTTGAAAGTGCAGAAAGATGAGCATCTCAAATATCCCTTAAGTTTAGAAGCTTACGATGCTGAGTATAAGCGAAGGGAAGTGGAGAATGCCAAGTTTAAAAATATGTATAAAACTGATAAACCATTGTTGGTTCGTAATCTTGAAGCAGAGATTAAACATATCGATTCAGATGAAAGCATCAAGGCAAATAATGAAGACTTTATGAAGGATGTAAAATCAGATGTGTATATCGAGGAAGTCCTTCACATTATGAAAGATATGTTGAGCCAGCAATAATACTGGGATTGCTATCCCACCAGAGAAAAAATGCCAGCCCATGATATTGATGTCGTGGGCTTTTTTGTATTTATCTTAAAGAGGAGTTCAAAAGGGATCATGAACCTTGATAAGATCTTTCTTGTAGTGTGTATTCTTACCTATGGTAACATACTGTGGGGTCAGAATGAACTGGGTAATATCACCCAAATTTCACTGGAACAGGGTCTATCTGACCGCACCATCAAAGACATCAGTAAAGATGTATATGGTTATATCTGGATAGCGACACGAAATGGTCTGAACAGATATGATGGTCTGCAGATTGTAAATTATGACAATCACCCCAATAGCCAGACCCGGATAAGTTTTAAGGATATAAACCGGGTTTTGTGTCGTAGAGATGGTGGTCTGATCATTCAATATGAAAGTAATAGACGATCATTGGACGTTTTGGGGTCTTCATCTACCCAGGCGCAAAAACTTTTTCTGAATTATGATAATGGAGTGCTGGGTACAGTCCAGAAATTGGTGCTCGATAAGACCTCAGCCAATGTCTATGCGTTAGTATCGAAAGACTCGTCATTAATCACTGAGCGATTAAACGATCAGTTGCGATTTGATAGTCTTTTTACCATTAACGGGTATAAAGCCAAAGCTTCCTCAACGTATAATTTTTTATTTACCGATAGAGGTCTTATCTGGCTCAATGATGATCAGTTTGGGTTGACGCTGGTTGATACTTCCGGTACTGTTCTAAGTGCCTTTTCCTACGACTCTATCGGTGTTTCACATACCGCAGGGCTCACCAATATCTTGTATCAAGACCGGCAAGGCAGAGTTTGGTTGAGCTTTCTGAATGCTCCCGGTCTGTGGGAGTTTAATGAAGCAGCTGGCTATTTTACTCCATTTCAGTTGGAGAATGAGGTCGGCAATTATTCCGACATCTGGGAAGATGGCCTGGGAAATGTGATGATCTCAAAAAAAGAAAAAAACCGGGTCTCGGATCTATATGTAGTCTCTGCCGATGATGCGGTCACCTCTTTCAGTCAGTTGGCACGGCAGGAACCCATTATCAATGTGCTATACAGTGATGATTTTGAACGGCTTCTTTTTGTTGGTACCAACAGTGGTGTGCGAAAAATTACCCAAACCAAAAAAAGGGTTAAGAAATTTCTTATCAGCTCACCGGTACTCAATGAGAAGAGCCTTAGAGGAATCACGGAATTGCCGGATAGCTCAATCATAGTGACTGATGTTACCGGTAGATGGCATCAGCTGGATGCCACCCGGGATTCCATTTATCCTATCACATTTAATCTACCTGCCCGGGAGGGTGCGGTTTATGAAGACGGAGCGAGGGAGCTCATTTATGATCATGAAGGAGGTGTATGGGGCACACGTTACAGTGCTGGATACGGAGCGGAATTGCTGCACTGGGATATCTATACTAAAACATTGTCTTCTTATTTCTTCCCCCAGAAAATCCAGAGTTTGATGCTCGGACAAGATGGATATATATGGTTTGTATCCGGACAGGTCAATGATGAAAATAGACTGACCTACTTTGATCGAACTAGTAAAATATTTCGACATTATTTCCTCCCGGATGGTACCAACCCACTGCTAGATTATCAGGCAACTTACTTATTTGAAGGAAGTGACAAAACAAAATGGATTGGAACTACTTCTGGCTTAATTAAGATCAGTCCGGATGAGCCTATGCAGGTCTTTCAATTTACTGAAAATGAATATCATGGTATCAATAGTAATATTATTTATGTGATTGCAGAAGATAGTCAGCATAAGATCTGGATTGGTACTGATGCCGGAGTCAATATGTACGATCTTAAATCACCGGATGAGGAGGCTTTTATATTTTTTGACACGAGAGATGGTTTGCCTGACAACAATGTCTGTGGTATTCTGGAAGACGACAATGGTAATATGTGGTTCAGCACGTTTAATGGATTGTCTTATTTTGATACAGAACTTCGATCTTTTCGAAATTTTGGAACTGCAGATGGTTTCAGTCATGCCGAGTTTAACCTCTTTTCCTTTTTCAAGGATCGACTTGGTAATATCTTTATGGGAACCACCAACGGATTAAACTATTTTAATCCCAATGAATTACTCGAACGGAATCTAAATGCACCTATTCTCCTGTCAGAATTATCTTATTATGATAAATTGGAAGGCGCTATTGTAGAAAGACTACACAACTTGCAGGATATTAAGGAAGTAGATCTACCGGCCTCAAATCGATATTTTCACTGCTCTTTTGCCCTGGCTGATTATGCATATCCCAATCTTAATCGCTATCAGTATAAACTGGAAGGCCAGGATATCGATTGGAACTGGATAGGAACTCAAAATGAGATTCGCTTTAATAATCTGCCTGCAGGTAATTATACGCTGCTTATCAAAGGAGCGGATAGAAATCTCAATGTAAGTAGTCAGGTATTCCGGCTACCCATTAAGGTAAACCAATATTTTTATAAGAAAGCCTGGTTTATCGCGCTCTGTATAAGTTTTGTTTTATTGGCTATCTATTTATTTCATAGAGTCCGGCTTCGACAGGCAATTGAGATGGAAAGACTCCGTACTAAAATATCAAGTGATTTGCATGATGATGTTGGTGGCTTACTGTCAGGTTTAGCAATGCAAACCGAATTGCTGGAATATACAGCTACCGAAAAGGATAAGCCCAAACTGAAAAGAATCAGTGATATGAGCCGCAATGCCATGGCACAGATGAGAGATGTTATATGGGCCACAGATGCGAGAAAAGATCGATATGAAGATCTTCTTGTCCGTATGAAAGAGTATGCAGCGGAAATTTTGTTCAGTCGCGACATTACCTGCCATTTTCATGTAAAAGGCATTTTACCAGAGAAGAAGCTGCCTGTACAGGTTCGACAGAACCTTTATCTCATATTTAAAGAAGCCATTACCAATGTGGCAAAACATTCTAATGCCACTCGTGCCGACGTAACCCTAATTAAAGAA
>JAGQWV010000702.1 GCA_020437045.1 Saprospiraceae bacterium
AAACGATTCCTAATGCGGTTTGCCAAGGGATGTTTTGACCAATCACAACCGTATAGGTGAAAAACGCATTAAGCCCCATACCTGGAGCCATGGCAAATGGCACGTTGGCCCATAACCCCACCAGAACGGTACTGGCAAATACAAGCAAACAGGTCACAGTTATGAGAGCCCCCTTGTCCATGCCCGTCTCGGAAAGTATGGAGGGATGGATAAATATTATGTATACCATCGTCAGAAAAGTAGTCAGACCGCCAATAAATTCATTTTTTATGGTGGTCTTTTTTTCTGCTAATTTAAAAGGGTTCATTGTCGCCAGATGAATCATTTTTTTTTGCAAAATAGCAAATTATAATAGGCTAAAGCACCACTCGTTTTTAGGACATACGAAAATGTATTTAGTTAATACTTTTAAATTACGTCTATAGTTTTTTACTGGAGTAGGCATCATAGGCTAATTGCCAAATAAAAGCAGAAAGCCTGGAAAATTAAAAATACCTATTACTTTCGTTCATTGGATAACCATCGTTGATATTCCATTTTTCCCCGTATAAAGTCGGCGGCATTATCGTAAAAATGATGAGAACCATCACCGGCTTCGACATTAAGAACGTAATATATATAATTAGTTTTAGCGGGATTAAGTGCCGCTTCAATAGCTGATCGACTCATGGAACAAATGGGTCCGGGTGGCAGACCTGAAATCTTACGCGTATTATATGGATGTTCTATTTCGAGATCACTTTTGTGGATTATGCCATCCCAACGACCAAGAAGTTTGGCGATATAAACGTTGGTGGCATCAATACCCAGAGGAATTCCCTGGTCGAGCCGGTTGTAAATGACTGATGCCACCAAATTCCGTTCGGAATCTATTTTAGATTCATTTTCAATGAGGCTGGCAATGGTCAGAATTTGATGTTTGCTTTTTCCAAGTTCACTGGCCACGCTATCCCATTCCGGTTGCCAAACAGATTTAAATTGCTGTACCATTTTGGCGATGATTTCTTTTGGGTGTGCATCAAATTCAAATTGGTAGGTGGTTGGATACAAAAAGCCTTCAAGATTTGTGGCAAGAGAGTCGATATCCTGGATCAAGCTGACATCATCCATCATTTCCAAAATCTCCTTTTCCGAAAGCTTTTCTTTTCCGGGGAATTTATTAGCAATGCGAGCCGCAATCTCAAAGCGGGTCCAACCCTCTGGAATGGTGATAGTGTTTGTACGTTTCTTCCCATTTCTCAATTGAGTAAGCACCTCTATGGGGCTAATCGGCGAAGGGAATTGATAATCTCCTGCTTCGAGATCGGCATTTTCTTTATTTAGTTTTAGGTAAATTTTAGTTGCCAGTGGAGCTTGAATAATTCCATAATCTTCCAATAGCTCCAGAATGCGATAGGAGCTCAGGCCCCGTTCAATGGTAATATACTCACCAGTATGGTTGTGAAACACAGGTATGTGTAGAGATCGATACATCCAAAAGAAAGATAATGCAGTCAATGAGAGGAGAAGAAGCAAAATGCTAAGAAGCCGGCGTGTTGTCTTCATTCGAAACGATATATCAGGAAACTACCAGTCAATAGGGAAATAATCCTTAAGAAATTTGCCACTCCAATGCTTACCGGTATTGATTCCATCGAAAAAGGGATCGCAGATGCGAGCTGCCCCATCGACAATATCGAGTGGAGGCTGGAAATCATGTACGTCTTGTTTTTCCTTAGATAAATGGACCGGATCTTCATCAGTAACCCAACCGGTATCAACCGCATTCATATAAATACCATGTTTAACCAGATCGCTTGCGGCTGTGTGCGTCATCATGTTTAAGGCCGCCTTGGCCATATTGGTATGGGGATGGCGGTCCGATTTGGAAAACCGGTGAAATTTACCTTCCATTGCCGTAACATTCACGATATGTTTCTGCCCAGTATTTTCTTTTTTCATCAGAGGAATCAGTCGATTATTCAACACAAATGGTGCAACAGCATTGACTAATTGCACCTCTAGCATTTCCGCTGTTTCGATTTCTCCCATACGCAATCGCCAGCTGTTGGTTTCCCGCAAATCTAATTGTTGCAGATCGGCATCTAACTGACCTTTTGGAAAAATTTCTTCTTCTTTAATTGCCTGGTCAAAACTATAGGGTATTTGCGAAAGTCTTGCCGATGAAAGTATGCCCATTCCTTTTCCCTTACCCTGCCATGAAACAGGCATATTTTTACCCCCTTCATATCCCTGGATCTCCTGAATCTGATCTTTAAGTTGATTGAAATTCTTTAGTAGCAATTGTTGATTAAACTCAAGATCATGAGCAGCTTGCAATTCATTATGCATGAGATGCTCGTAAAATCCGGAGGGACGTCTAACGGTTTGGGCAGCATTATTAAGTAATAGATCCAACCGGTCATAAACGTGTAAAATATGAGCTGTAAAAAGCTCCACACTAGGAGTGTGTCTGAGATCGAGACCATAGATATGCAGTCGGTCTCCCCACGAGGCAAATCCCGGTTCTGCCGCATATCGCATTGCCGAATCTACCGGAAACCGGGTAGTGGCAATCACCGTTGCCCCTGCTTCCAGCATCATGATGGTTGCCTGATAGCCAATTTTCAGACGAGAACCGGTGATGAGGGCTATTTGACCGCGTAGATCTGCCGTTTGAAAGCGCTTTTGATAGTTGTAAGCTGCACAGGAAGGGCAAAGTGCATCATAAAAATGATGCAGCTGGTCGAAACTTGAATTGCAAATGTAACAGATTCTCGATTTGACCAATGGTTCGACAGGATCTTTTTGACTACGCGCAATTTGACGAGGGGCTATGAACACGTTGGCTTCACGGGCGGAGCGGATACCGGTTTTTGCGGTAGCCTTGCGGACTTCCAGAGCTACTTTCTTCTTTTTTAATTTTCGTTTGGCTTTGAGTCTTTGATTGATTTGATCTTTATCGGGTTTGGCTAGTTTGCCAGCATTTTGCAAGAGTTCGATTCGTATCGATTCTGGCAATTGCATTAATTTCTCCGGCTGTTCGTTTAGTGCATTAAGGGTTCGGAGGCAGGCTTCGATACGCTCGATATTTAAGTCTTCTTCTGATCCGGAGTCTAAATCTTTCATATTGCGCCAAAGATACTATGCACATCTTGCTCCGGAAACAATTGTTTTCGACAGACGCTAATTACCTGATACTGGAGCAATGCAGGCATCATTGGCTGATCCGGGAGTTCCCACTTCTGTGCCGTTGATATCGGAAGTACTTAGACACCAATTACTCTCATCATCATTGGCCGATCCACTTAAGTGATCCGGTGATAAACTAATGCTTACTCCATTAACGATCGTCAATATAGATCCATAGCCCACCGAATCGATTTGCAGGGCGTCACAGCTCAGAATGATTTGATCCGCGATATTAGTAAGTGAAAAATTGTTGTATTCATAATCGACAGTTACTCCTCCGTTGGTCATGGAATCTGCATTATTTCCTAAGACCAGATAACTCATGGCCGGTATCATCAGAGGACCACCATGATTAATTGTGTGATTGTTACTGCCGTTATCGGCTATATTCCACCCATTAATATCTATTGGACTCATCGAGGTGTTATAAAGCTCAAACCATTCGCCATAAACATCATTAACTGAGGAGGGATTGGCCATGATTTCCGTAACTATGATTTCTCCTTCTGCTGAGCAAGTCGGATCAGGTGTGGGCTGATTAGCAACACTGATCCCTGGCACAATGATCCAGTTGCCTTTGGTGAGAAATAAGGTGTCTCCCGTTGCAGAAACAGAAAATGCCTGTATTTCATTCAAGGAATCAAGATCACTTGTAAATGTGGAGATTGCCCGTTTTCCCAATGACCCATTGTTATTTATGGTGACGATGGAATCTGCTATTAGGTCATTTTGCAGGCCGGGTAAACTTACAGGGCCTTCAACTTCCAATTGTTGTGAAAAGGCATAGGAATAGGAAAGCCCCATAAGGATCAAGATGGTCGGGATACGCATGGTTTTCGTTTTCTATAAATATATTCAATTTGTGACAACAATACAAATTCTTGACATGTTTTATCGTGTTTATTTTGTTACTGCTAATGATAAAATCTATGACATCTTTTCGTCTGCAAGAGATGAAGGGCAAAAATCTGATCCTTGGGTTGAATCACAAGCGGATTGAATTTTGTTCGATTTCGGACAATAGCTGTTCGATCCCGAACAAAAGTTGGTTTTACTTGCAATTGTAAATGATTTAAAATCAGCATGTTATAAATGTGGCATAGGCATTGACTATTATATGATCAAATCACCAACAATGGCAACTAGTATGATCATCCTACAAAGAATTATGCTGTGTCTTCCGATAGCTGCATTTTTATACGTGATTGACCAAAGTACCTGGCCATTTATCGCTGCGATTTCATTGCCTTTAATTGCCGCGCGATATCTGCCGCTACGCCTTTGGCAGAAACGAAATGACAAGGAGGAGGAAGACAGAAATTTTGCATTTGCCAGAAAATTCGGACCATTGATTTTGATTGGCGTGACTATTTTTACGCTCAATACTTCCCCTAAAAAATTAATTGAAGTAAAAAAATGTGAGTACGAGCTGGCAGGACATCTGGAAGAACAAATACCGGAGTTAAACAAAACAATCGGCAAATCCTTAATCTTAATTCTACAAAATAGGATTGATCTGTAATCTTTTCTGACACTTAAGATTATCCACCGGGCTTTTTTTAAAGTTTAAGAGCCCGGTGGGTAACCTTTGTTTTTATGAAGCAATAAAACACAAAATCAAGCTTCATGAAAACCTTATCAAAATACATCCTGTGGCTGTTCTTTTTCTCAGTACCATTAATTCTGTTTAGCCAAGGTTCGCGCTGGTATTTGCAAATGAACGGAGGTTATTTACTCCTGAATCAACTGGAACAATTGGGTTTTGAACCAGAACATCCTGCTGGACTCATTTCTATTGAAGTTGGAAAAACTTATCAACCGCTAAGTGTTGGCGTGCAACAGACCCTCTTTCAGGAATACGGTTTTTACCGGTATCGAATTAAGCAGTCATTACAGACTATTTATGCAAAATATAGTCTCAATCAATTTATTAATGCACTGCCATATGGGGTGGATCCCTATTTTATGTTGGGTGTTTCTTATACACAAAACCGGTTTCAAACCTACGAGCAGCCGGATCAGGGACCCCTTTTAGTCAGTCAAGAGACCGTTCAGAATCCGGGTTATACCATCGGCGGGGGTATTCAGATTGGTAGCCGGAATCTCACTCTTGGTCTGCACTACCAATATACCTCCGGCAGAGAGACCTTTTCACTGGCAGACTTTGAGACATTACCATTTGCTACGGGTAGTCATCTGATTTCTTTAAATATTGGCTATCGGTTCACCGCCTTTAGTCATAAACGAACGAGTCGTTGTCCCCGGTTTGGAGGGAAAGGCATGCTCCGCTTCTGATCATTTATTAAACTTTCGAAAACCATTAAAATATTAGAAAATGAATTCATCTACGTCACATTGGATTTTATTTTTTGCCATCTCTATTTTATTTGCTTGCCGGAAAGGTGAAAACACCATTGAAGAATTACAGAAAGATGCTGTCAACGAACTAATTTCCGGAGGTGAAGTATTCAAACAACCAGAAGCATCTTATGAAGAGACGTCAGATGGATATAGTGAACCCAACACTTCTGGCAACAAGGATTTTCTCTGCAACGGAAAAAGAATAAAGGAAACTGTGGTGCTTGATAAGTTGACCCTCAATGCCTTTGACGATCGTTCGGCAACCAACACGGCAGCATTATATCCGGGATCCATCATCAAGATAAAAGATTACATGGAGCAACGTGATTTAAATGGTATTGGTAGTTTCAGACGACAACCCATTACTGTGAATAGTGATTTAGGTGACTTAAGAGAAGTAGATGATCCTTCTCAAAGAGGAAATGTCGACAAGGCATTGAAAGAAATTGAACAAGAAAATCCAACATTTGCGGCTAAAGTAATTTCGGAGTCTGTAGAGGCTTATTCCCTTGATCAGGCGATGGTGCATGTGGGTGTAGATGTCAAATATTTGGGGCAGTCCGTAAAGGGTCGTTTCGATGTTAGCTCAACGGTAGAAAGTCACTCATTCGCGGTTAAATTTTATCAGATTTATCATACGGCTTCTGTCTCCAATCCGGTAAATCCTTCAGATTTATTCGATCCTGGTGTATCGATAGACCGAATCCAAAAATTAGTGGAGGATGTTGGTCCACTGGGGTACATCACAGAGGTAGCATACGGAAGAATGATGATCGGTATCTTCACTTACACCGGTAGCGAATTCACCACCTCTTCAGAGGTCAAAGGTAAATTTAGGCAGGGTCTGGCTAAAGTAAATACAGAGATTGATGTCAAGACCAAAAATTTCTTTAAAAACTCAACCTTTAAAGTAGCCATATTAGGTGGTGATGCTCAGGAAGCAACAAAGGTAGTTGGTACCGGCCTCGGAATGGAATCTATTCAAGCCGCTTATAAATGGATGGAGGAAGGTGGTAATGATCCATCACTGGGTGTCCCCATTCAATACAAGATCAGACAGTTG
>JAGQWV010000703.1 GCA_020437045.1 Saprospiraceae bacterium
ATAATTTCAAAAAATATTTGTGGATACGGAATAAAGGCCGTCTTCATCTAACCCTGTCGATCGAAAAAGGAAAGGGAAAGTAATTTGAAAGAAGTCTGCCAAAGCAATCGATTGCCTGGTGGCTTTAAAACCATAAAGATTTTTGAGGCTAATATTATGAAAGTAAAACTGTCGGAAATATTTGTTTCCTTAACCGATAAAGAAGTCTACACTGTTGAAGAGTTATCTTCTCTTGCTCTGCAATCTGATTTTATTAGAAAAATAGCTGCAAAATTTGATCTAATATTTTTAGAAGAAGTCGCGGAAGAAAACAATTTGTGTTTTGCTGAAAATACAGAAGTCCGTCCTGAATACAGGAATACTTTTAGCAAAGCAAACATCATGGAAATAGTTCTTCCTCAGTTGTTTGGTACAGCTGTAAACTTACAACAGAGCGTAGTAGAATTCCCCAAGGATGCTCAATCTTTGTTTTCCAAAACATACAAGGATTTGATTGTTATAAAGGCTGAGAAGCAACATCTCCGCGAAACCATGCTCGAATTGAGAAATCATATGACTCGAGAGGATCGAAATAGATTTTCCGAAGGAATTTGTAAGCAACTTTGGGATTTGATTTTGGAGCGAAAAATGCAAGTTATTCATAGCTATCTGACCATGGGTTCGGAAGTAAATATTCTACCGCTTTTGCAAAAAGCACTTGATAATAATATTAGAGTTGTTGTTCCGAAAACGCTCAAAAATCGTCAGATGCAAAATTTGATTTTGACTGATTTGAAAAATATGGAAACCGGTATTTTTAATACCTACCATCCCAAAGATGCTCTGGAGTACAGTGGCAAGTATGATTTAATAATTGTCGCAGGCCTGGCATTTGACAAAAGGGGGTTCCGGGTAGGTTATGGTGGTGGGTATTATGATACTTTTTTAGCTGACCATAACGCTGTTTTGGAAGTTGGAGTCTGTTTTCCTTTTCAAATTGTCGACTGTGTGCCGGTTGAGGAACATGATGTTCGGCTGGACAAAGTAATTTATTAAGATCGGCATTCACACTTCCCAATTCGAATAAAATCTAAAGGATAACCTTAGTGATCTATTGATGGCGTTGTAAACTTGCCGGCATAAAATCTAAAGTTGACCAGTGATTGCTTGAACCGAGTTTCAATTGGAGATAATTATACTTAGGATTGCGGTTGTAAATACGGATGTTACAATTTTTAAGTATTTGATCAGGTGCTATTACGATTATGACGGGCCCTGATGCAATTTCAGATTCTCGGTTATGATCAAGATCAATGTCCTGGATGATCATGGTCATCGAAAGGAATGGAGAAAACAAGTTGCTTTGCTTCAATTCAAAAAGCAAAAATTACTTTTTCATAGATATTATCTGAATTTGGCTGATTCTCTGATCACGTGATGGAGCTGAATGATGGTTCAGCTCCATTCTTAATGTGCCGGAGGTTTTGTATTGGCAAATCAGATGTGATGATTTCTATCATTACCAAGAATGACAGCGGTCATTATAGCAGTGGGGGAAGGGATTTATTTTTGAAAAGAAAAATAAAACGAGGCGATAGAATGAAAATGTTTGATTTAGGTTTTGGTACGATAATAATCAGATTTTATTTGATGATGATGTTAGTGATTGTTGGAGTACTGACTAAATTTTGGATTTTGCCTTTGTTGGCTTTACCACTTTTTCTATCGATTATGATGGGTATTTCCTTTAAGGCAAAACCACATAAATAGATTCCGTTTAGTAAAGATCTTTCGGGTCGATCACCGGAATTGAGCAACGTAATAGAGTTAAATAGAAAGTAAAATGTTGTCAATGCTAAAGGTGATAATCTCAGAAAGATATTTGAATTCATTTAATGACTTTTAGATCCCACATTTAAACCCGGAGGTCCTCTCCGGGTTTTTTTATTGAGCGTTGATTGTGAGATCTGTCAAAGTAGATGCCGATTTGCCTTAGTATCTTAAATTTTCCAGTGCTTTGACAGATTTAATCACAATATCATTTTCTTCAATCGTAATTAGACCTTCGTCTTTGAAATCGGAAATCGTTCGAATGACCGTTTCTTTGGCAGTAGCAGCAAGAGCGGCAAGATCTTCTCTCAAGATCGAGAACCGTGCTTGATCCTTATGTTGATACTTATGAAATAGGATCACCAGAGCACGAGCTACCTTTTGACGCACAGAATTATAAGCCAGATTAATGAGATTTTCTTCTGTTTCACTGACTTCTTTTGCGAGCATCTTAATAAATTGAATACCAAATTCCCGGTTTCCAAATAGGAGAAGATTAAAATCCGATTTAGGAATAAGTACGAGGGTAGAGTCTTCGATCACTGAAGCTGATTCCTCATAGGTAGCATCTGTGATAAGGGGTAAGTAACCAAAAAAGTCACCTTCTGAATAGATGTGCGTGATCAGTTCTTTTCCAAATTCATTGGTTTTATAACATTTTACTTTTCCTTTACTGATAAAGTATAGCCAGTTTGCCCGCTGACCTTCTTCAAACACCTTAGCTTTACGGTTGAGATTACGTTCCTCCCGGTTTTCCGACAATTTGATCAAATCGTGATGTGCCTTGGCTTCATCATAGAATTGATTTAAACCATCTTGAGATCTGGAAAAAGCCTTTTTTATTTTATCGCTTTTTCGCAGGCGAATTTCTATAGCTTCCAACAGTTCTGTATCATCAAAAGGTTTGGTGATGTAGTCATCGGCTCCCAGTCCCATGCCTTTCCTGAAATCAGATTGCTCAGTTTTTGCGGTGAGAAAAATAAAGGGTATGTCGGCGGTTCTGGGGTTTTTACTGATGATTTTCAGTACTCCAAACCCGTCAAGTTCTGGCATCATTACATCGCATAAGATTAGATCGGGGTTGCCGTCGACGGCTTGTTCGATGCCAATCTTTCCATTGGCAGCCGTAAGTGTATCATGACCGGCCAGGTCAAGAATCTCTGCAATATTTTCTCTTACATCCGGATTATCTTCAATAATTAAGATTTTGGCCATCTATGGTTGGTTTAGATAAATCGTAAATATACTGCCTTTACCTTGTTCGCTGGTAAAGTCAATGCCACCTTCTAATAAATTGAGGTATTGTTGCACAATATGTAAGCCAAGTCCGGTCCCTTTGATGTTGATTGCGTTGGTAGCCCGGAAGAATCGGGTAAAGAGGTGCTTCTGATCCTCAAGAGGGATTCCCATACCTTGATCTTCGATAGCAATGGTGATTCGGCCATCCGTTTTGGAAGTCCTGCAAAAAATGGTTTTATGCTCCCCCGAATACTTCGAAGCGTTGGAAATCAAATTAAAAAGAATATTTTTCAGTACTCTGCGGTCTGTAGAGATTTTCAGGTCCTCCTCTGGACATAGGTATTCAATTTCCTGACCCGACTTCAATTGACCACGCATTTCATCAGAAACCTCCTGACAAAGTTGAGCCAGGTCAAAAGTTTCTGTATTGACTTCAATACGGTTTTCTTCTAGTTTGCTGAGAGATAGAAAGTCATTAAGAATTGCGTCCAGATGTTCGACAGAATTGCGGATGCGATCGATGTGTTTGGTACGTTTTTCAAGATGTTCTTCCAGACTGTACTTGCGAATGAGGGACGCAGAAGATAAGATAGTACTAAGGGGAGTTTTAAATTCATGAGAGGCCATGGAAAGAAATCGACTTTTCAACTCGTTCAGCTCTTTTTCGCGGTCCAGCATTTTAGTGAGTTTGGACTGATTGTCTCGGAGAGCTTCTTCGACTTTTTTCCGGTGGTCAATCTCATGCTCAAATTTTCGATTGAGGTCAAGGAGTCGATTGATGACTTCGTTTAATTTCTGGGTTCGTTGACCAATAATCGTTTCCAGTTCCTGATTGAGAGTAATCAATTCTTTTTCCGCTCGTTTTATTTCCGTGAGATCATGGATAATTCCCGTGAAAATAATTTCATCATTATCAAGCCTTAATTCGCTGACGGCCAGCCGTATGGGAAACATGGTGCCGTCTTTTCTCCGTCCTTCTACCTCTCGGCCAATACCGATGATTTTGGCCTTTTTGGTTTTTAGGTAATTTCGTAGGTATTGATCGTGACTTGATCGGTGAGGTTCAGGCATTAAAATTGATATGTTTTGACCTAGCAGTTCTTCTGATGAATAGAGAAACAGGCGGGCAGCTGCAGGATTTACGGTTTCGATGATGCCACTTTGGTCAATAGTGATCACACCATCAATCACCGTGTTAATTACTGCCTTTAAGCGTTTCCCAGAGTCTGAAGTTTGTTTTAGATTCACCGATAGATTTTGATTCAAAGGTACATTTTTGCCCTATGATAAGGATCATAAGTGCTTATGAGTCAGATCATATTTGGCCTTTAGTGCTACGAGTAACTTGTGTAATACTTAATAAATCTAAATCCCAATTAGAATGACACTTAATTTATTAGATAGAGTTTCTTCTATCATGAGCAAGGATCTGATAACGGTCCACCCTAAAGATACTCTCCTTGATGTCAAGGAGATTTTTGACAACCACCGTATCCATCACATACCTGTGGTGGAATATAAGAAACTGGTGGGATTGATCAGTAAAACTGACTTACTTCATTATCAAAGGAATTATAGTCAGGTACCCTACAAAGATGTCTTTGAGGAGAGTCGTCTGAAAGCCTATAAGGTTGGCGAAATTATGACGACAGGTCTGGCTACATTGTCTCCTGATGATCGTATTGATGTTGCCATCGAGGTCTTTAGGGAGAATATTCTTCATGCTATACCCGTGACCAAAAATGATGAGCTGGTCGGTTTGATTACGACCCACGATATCATTGAGGCCCTGGCGAAATAGCAGATACCGATGATACGTTTTAAAGTGTATGGCATAGATCAGCAACAAGAGCTGAAGTCCATGATTATGGAGTGGATGAATGAGTCGAATATGCCCTACGATGTGGAGAGTATAGTTGATGTAGATCAATTCATTAAAGAGGGAATCAATTCCATACCTACCATCGTCATCCAAACGGAGGTTAAACTTGAACAACGACAGTATAAGGATATTGAAACATTCTCGAAAGCTATCAGAAAAATTACTTCTAAGATGAGTTCAATTGTCACAAATAAAATCATTGTTCCAACTGATTTTTCCAAAACTGCAGAGAATGCAACCCGGTATGCCATTGAAATTGCTAAACAACTGGGGGGAACAGTAGAGTTGGTTCATGTCTTAAATCCGGCGACAGACTTAAATACAGGATATATGATCGATCCGGGAATTGAGACGGTAAAACGCAATAAATTACAACAGATTGCTGAGGAGACCAGCAAGGAATCAGGAGTGAGCATCGGTTCTAAATTTATTCTTGGATTTCCTATTGAAGAGTTGACTCGCCTGTCAGAGGATCAAGAAGTTCTTTTGGTGGTCGGTGCTACCGGAGAGTCAGATATACTTGAGAATGTATTTGGCAGTGTGGCATCACATTTGGCGAGAAGATCCAAGGCACCGGTACTAATTGTGCCGAAAGGTGCAACGTTTAGTCCATTTAAGGAAGTAGTGTATGCATCTAATGATGCAAGTATGGATTATCGAATATCATCTCTGGTCAAGAATTTTGTCTCGCTTTATGATTCCCGGTTGCATTGTGTTCATATTGGTGACGACGATCAATATCCTGAATGGCAAATGGATGCCATATTTGGAGAGGCAGAAGGGACACCTCGATTGAAAAAAGAACACCTTCGTGAAGCTAATGTTGTCGAGGGACTGAATCATTATTGTGAAACGGAAGATGCCGATTTGCTGATTATGACGACGCAGGAAAGAAATTTTTGGCGTACGATTGTGCATACCAGCGTGACTAAAGAAATGGCACTGCATCCGCATTTACCTTTGTTAGTGCTGCATGATGAACGAAAATAGAACTGATGAAACCTTCAATCCTGGTTCCGGTTGATTTTACCGATAATGCCTTTAATGCCTACAACTATGCGAATAATCTGGCGTACTTCCTGGATTGTAAATTACATCTTCTCCATGTTGTCATCAACGATTCTCTAAAGCCTCTATCTCCCGAGCAGGTTTCGATAAAATTGAAATCATTTGCTTCATGGCACCCAAATGAAACTGGTAATAAATTTTTTCCCATAGAGACTACATATGAGATTTTAACTGGAGATGTGGCTAATCAGGTTGTTAGCCGTTCCCAAGATGAAGGTTTTAGCTTTATTGTATGTGCCACTCGAGATGATCACACATTAAGAGATAAATGGTTGGGTACCATTTCATCGGAAATTGCACTCGCTGCCGATATTCCGGTAATTCTGGTGCCAAAATCAGCTAGGTTTGCCAGCTTGGATACCATAGTGGTTGGATGTGACGAACACACCGGAGATGAAAGGGTACTCGCACAACTGGCGAAAATGAGTGACTGGTTTGAAAGTGAAATACATTTTGTGCATGTCAGTGAAAATGAGGATGCTAAATTTGTCGCCATAGAAAAAGATATTTTTGGAACCATAACTGCCCTGCAGAAGAAGGTGTTGAAAGTGAAAATGTCTTCTCTAAATGCCATAGACATCGTTAATGCTCTCTTTACTTATTCAACCAGGAATCAAGCGGATTTGCTGGTGATGATTTCAGAAAAAAGAAATTTTCTAAAGCGCCTCTTGTTCCAAAGCATGAGTCGCAAAGCTTCCCTGGAAACCTCGGTGCCTACCATGATCATGCATTTGTAGTCGGGGATTTTACTGCTAGAACTTTTTATACTCCGGACCACATTTTATTTAGTATTTCTAAAAGTAGATGATGTCATGTACCGTGTAATTTGCCCTGTCGATTTTTCTGATGTTTCTAAAAATGCATTGCTCTATGCTGTTCATCTTTTAAATGACCTAGGCGCGGGACATTTACAAGTACTCCATTGCTATGAACTTCCTTCTGCGACCGGGCATGAAAGAATGATGAATGAGGCAGTAAGGTCGGGAGCTCAAAAAGATATGGAAACGGTGATTTCCGTAACGACTCCGTGGCTCGGCCCCAATGAGACGATCGATTATGCTATACATAGAGGTGATTGCCCGGAGCATCTTAACAAGATTGCCAATGAGAGGAAATATGATTTGATCGTTCTAGGATCTGAAAGCTCTGCTCAACGGATGAAAATCATATTTGGCAGTACCACTAAAGAGATCTTAAATCAGGTAGAAATGCCCACGTTGGTTGTGCCGGATCAAGTGAAATATGAACCCTTAAAAAATATCGTCCTGGCCATCGAAGATAAAATCAATCCGGAGACCTTTCAGGTGATCAATAGACTCGGAAAAACTCATATGCAACATTTATCTATATTACATGTGGGAGATATTAATATTGGAAAGCGGGAAATTGATTACTACGGTCAGCTTATGGGAGATTACAGCTATTCATTTCATAATATCGAAGGGGACGATGTTATTAATGGTATCAATGGTTTTGTTGAAGATATTGACGCAGATTTGTTGGTTATGGAAAAACATAAAAGAAAGTTTTTTCAGAAGATCTTTAGAGTAAGTCATACCAATCTTGAATTATTTGAGGCCAGGATTCCGTTATTAGTATTACATGAATAAGCTTTTATAAATCTATTTGGAGAAGATTAAAACCAAAGAGGATGAAAATTACATTAAGAAACATTATGACAGATCAGGTATATTCTGTGGATGAAGACACTGTTCTGTTGGAAATAAAAGATCTGTTCGATACACATAATTTTCACCACATTCCAGTCCTTGACACAAAAGCCGAGGTGGTGGGGATGATTAGTCGTTTGGATTACAATATGATCCTGGATCATTTTACGATATTTCGTGTAGACAAAGCAGAGAAAACAAATAAGCGTTTTCTGGGTGCTTTAATTGCCAAGGATATAATGTCCAGGAATTTGGCCATTGTTAGCCCGGATATGACCATTGACGAGGCAAATAAAATATTTCTGGAAAATTTGATCCACGCTTTACCGGTTGTCGAAAATCACAAATTGATTGGCATCGTGACTCCTTTCGATGTAATCCGTTATTATTCTGAAATGGCGGTTGGCCAAAAAATGTTGGAAGATTGAAAGGAGACCTCTCGGGGATTGTTGTATGACCCGTAGCTTGTTTTTACACTACTGAATGAGCAGAAACACCGGTTGGAATTTTAGTGCAGATATAAATTTGCGAAGAGAGATTAAACTATTTATCAATTAACATTCAATGACTATTTGGACGCCTGATTATTTGGAAGGGCCTGGGGATTATATTTAACAAAGAAATGTATCCATAGAGATCGGCTAAACCGGAAGATCAGATTGTGTATTAAAATAGTAAGTATGGCTACAGCAATTAGTGTCTGGGTCACAGACCAATGCAATCCAAAAGCCAAGGTCAGACCAACGATAATAAACAGCCAGGCAGTGAGGATATAAGATATAAACATCGCACCGTAATAAAAACCAGGTTCTGGTTCAAAATTCTGGCCACAGACATCACATGATTTCTTCATGTTGTAGGCATTCTGAAGCGAATAAGGTTTTTGAAACAAAGATCCTTCTCGGCATCTCGGGCAGGTCATCGAGGTTATACTGCCCAGTTTTGATTTAGTCACGGTTGTTATCTGATTTTTGACTCGCCAAATATACAATCCTCATTTTGGTTGACATGTGATTTTCGTCACCGAGGTACCAATTATTGGTCTATAATGCTTTGGTTAAAAACTGTTGATTAGTGACCTCATAGATCCCTGCTTCAACTCGCCGGATGAATGCTTTCTTAGGGATCAATATCGTTGTTTTCTTAGCCTCCATCCTGACCATATATCCGGTCGGTAATTCTTCTAAAATGGTGACATTAACTTTACTGTAAGGCATAGTCGTGATTTTTGCGATTTTACTAAAGAATCTCAGAATTGCAGAAAGGGGTGAAAGCCTAATATATTAAAAAATTTGGGAATGGTCAGTGATCTTCCTCCGTCAAACCGCTGTCTGTTATAAAAAAAGCCGGCAATCGAATTCAATTGCCGGCCTTATAACTTAGACGGTTGCGTCCGCTTCCTTTTTGATCGGTGGTCTGAACACCAGATTGTCTCCGAAGGCATCCAGTATCACGGTACTATTGGGCAGCACTTTTTGCTGCAGCATCTCCTTTGAAAGTTCATTCAATACTTTTTTCTGAATAAATCTCTTGACTGGTCTGGCACCAAACTGAGGATCAAATCCCTGATCGGCAATAAATTGAATTGCTTCTGGTGTAGCATGTAGAATGATTCCTTGTTTCTCCAGGACTTTCTCAAGCTGTTTGAGCTGAAGTTTCACAATGGCATGAATGTGACTCATGGTCAGTGGTTGAAACATTACTATATCATCAATACGATTGAGAAACTCCGGTCGCAATGACTGCTTTAGTCTTTCAAATAACAGAGCTTGCGTCTTCTCAAAAACGGATTCTTTATTTTCTTCGGTTAGATTAACAAACTCAGCCTGAATAATATCAGATCCCAAATTGGAGGTCATGATGATGATCGTAT
>JAGQWV010000704.1 GCA_020437045.1 Saprospiraceae bacterium
CTGCATATAATTCCGCCTCCTCTCGCAAAGCTTCTGGTATTTCCCCGACTATGATGACATCCGATATACTAAAGTGTCCTCCTGGTTTCAATATTCGATAAGTCTCCTGAAATGCCTTTTTACGGTTAGGTATTAAATTAAAGACACAATTGCTTACGACCACATCAGCAACATTGTCCTCCAAGGGATTATTGTCTATCTCTCCTTCATAGAAGTGCACATTATCAAATTTCATTCGTGCTGCATTGTCCCGCGCTTTAGCTACCATTTGCGGTGTAAAATCAATCCCTATGATCTGCCCCTCAGCCCCAGCTTCTGCCCGGGCAATAAAACAATCGTTTCCTGCTCCCGATCCAAGATCCACCACTGTATTTCCAGGTTTTATTTTGGCATATTCAGTGGGCAAACCGCAACCTAAGCCAAGGTCAGCATCCTTTACATATCCCTCCTTTTCCTTATACTCTTCTCCAATAAAGGAGTATGCCACTCCTGAAGAGCAATCACCTTCACAACAACCACCTTTTGAAGGATTCTCAGCTATGGAAGCATATTTTTCTTTGACCAGATTCTTTAATTCTACTTCAGTCTTCATAGTTTAACAACAATTTATTTTTGAAAATAATCTATCTATTTTTTCCAAAGCCGCCGTACAGGCATCCATATTAAGACAATAACAAGTCCGGGGGCCATCAATCTCACCGGCGATAAGACCCGCTTTCTTCAGAGCTTTCAAATGCTGAGAAATCGTTGATTGAGACAAAGGCAATTCCTCGACCAAATCATTACAAATACAAGCATTCTGACTGGCCAGAAATTTTAGAATGGCAATTCTGGCTGGGTGGGATAAAGCTTTGGCAATCTCTGCCAATCGAATCTCTTCTTCTGTGAAATGGTCTGATTTAGAATAAGCCATACTTTAATTGTATATCGTAAATATACGATAATACGAGCAAATAGCAAATATTTTATCTGAATGGACTCTTATCCAAGATTTAAGTGGACTACTCACCTCCCTTTTTTATCGTAATTTTGGCCAAAAGCATATCGAATGTCAGGTCATAGTAAATGGTCGAAAATTAAACGTAAGAAGGGTGCTACCGATGCTAAACGATCAAAAGAGTTTAGCCGGATGTTGAAAGAAATAACGATAGCAGTCAAAGAAGGACAGTCCGGAGATCCTGATTTTAATCCTCGTTTGCGTACCGCGTTAATCAATGCCAAAGGAGTAAATCTTCCCAAGGAAAATATAGAGCGAGCCATTACAAGAGCGCTGGATAGTAGCCAGGCAACGATGTATGAACCAACCTATGAAGGTTATGGTCCAGGCGGTGTTGCAATATTTGTCGAATGTGCCACCGATAATCTTAATCGCACTATTTCATCTGTTCGTGCCATCTTTAATAAAAAGGGAGGAAACCTTTCTACGTCTGGTTCTGTTGATTTTCTCTTTGACCGAAAAGGCATTTTTGTCTTACCCGTACATGATAATAATCCCGAAGAGCTCGAATTAGCGTTGATTGATGCCAATGCCCAGGAGGTAGAATACGATGCTGATAGCAAGGAAATGACGGTCATTGTCAATTTTGAAGACTTTGGTCTGATGCAAAAAAAACTAGAAGAGTTGAAGCTGGAAGCAAGTAGCTCAACCCTGGAACGCATTCCCCAGAATACGGTTGAACTGGACCTAGACGTTGCCCGTTCGACAATGAATCTCATCGAAGCACTGGAAGAGAATGATGATGTTTCACAGGTTTTTCATAATATGGAACTTACTGAGGAGTTGGAGGAACTCATGGTAGGAGAATAGAAACGTATTGCAACAAGTCTCATGATTTCTCAAGAAACAATCGATGCCATTTTTCAAGCCACGCACATTGAAGATGTGATTGAGGATTATGTGCATTTGACCAAACGCGGAGTAAACCTCAAGGGGCTATGTCCTTTTCATGATGAAAAGACGCCTTCTTTCACCGTTTCTCCGGCAAGAAATATCTACAAGTGTTTTGGCTGCGGCAAAGGAGGAAATGCGATTAACTTCCTGATGGAACACGAAGGTCTCTCCTACCCTGAGGTATTGAGACATCTGGCTGCCAAATACAATATTCCCATTCAGGAGGATCAAATGCCTGAAGAGTATGAAGCGGAAAAAAAGGAACGCGATAGCTTATACCTCATCAACGAATACGCCAGGGATTTCTACAGAAATCAGCTTTTCCATACCGATCTCGGAAAAAGTATAGGACTCAGTTATTTTAAGGAAAGGGGATTACTGCGAAAAACGATGGATGCCTTTGAACTGGGATTTGCCACAACATCCAGGGATGAACTCACAAAATCTGCTGTACAAGCCGGTTACAAAATAGATTTTTTGAGACAACTCGGCCTTACCACCGAGCACGACCGGGATTTCTTTTTTAACCGGGTCATGTTTCCCATCCACAATATATCCGGAAAAGTCGTTGCCTTTGCTGGCAGACATCTGACCACTGACAAGAAATCCCCGAAATATATAAATTCGAAGGAATCTGAAATTTACCATAAGAGCAAAGTTCTCTACGGTATGCACCTTGCCAAGCAGGCAATCCGTAAGGAGGATTTCTGTCTACTGGTAGAAGGATATACCGATGTGCTTTCCCTCCATCAATCCGGCATCGAGAATGTGGTTGCCTCTTCAGGTACATCACTTACTGTTGATCAAGTGAAGCTGGTCAAACGGTACACTCGGCAAATAAAAATTCTCTACGATGGAGATGCCGCCGGTGTCAAAGCAGCCTTACGGGGTATAGATCTGGTGCTAGAACAAGATTTGAATGTAGAGCTCGTGTTGCTACCTGAAGGTGAGGACCCTGATAGTTATATCAAAAAAGTCGGTGTCACCGCATTTCGAGAATATCTGCAGAACGAGTCTACCGACTTTATCCTTTTTAAAACAAATCTCATCTTAAAGGAAGCCGGGAATGATCCGGTCAAAAAAGCGGGATTGATCAAAGATATTATTGAAAGTCTTTCTCATATACCTGATCCCATCAAAAGATCGGTTTATACCCGCCAGTGTGCCGAGCTCTTAAAAGTAGATGAATCCATTTTGGTGGCTGAGACCAACAAGTTGCTTAGTAAGAATCTTCGCGATGCCCGTATCAACCAACTTCGGGAAGGACGAGAAGATCACGAACTTCAGCAGCAAATTCTGGAGAAAGAACGACAGAAAGCGGTCAGCGAAAAGTGGTCAGAAGAAAAAACACTCACGGATGAATTTCAAGATAGAGATATTGTCCGGATCCTGATCCTATATGGAGACCGAAGCATTGAAATAGAACAGGAGAAGATGTCTATCTCCCAATATATTTTATCCGAGATACAGGAAGCTCTATCTTTCTTCGATAATTCTTTATATGCAAAGGTGGTCACAGAATATGGTATTGCCCTGGCCAACGGCAATCAACTCCATACGGACTATTTTATCAGACATCAAGATCAGGCCATATCTCAACTCGCGATTGAGATTTGTTCATCTCCATATGAACTCAGTGAAAACTGGCAAAAGATGTGGGATATTCGGTTAGAGACACAGCCGATGCCCGAAGAAAATGAAGTACAAGATGCTATCCAAGCCTTGTATAGATTCTTACTAAAGAAATACCAGAAAATGAGTGAAGAGAATCTGAAGCAGATAAAGACCTACCAAAACGATGGCGATGAAGAGTCTCTCCTAAAGCACCTCCAGGTACAAGGTATGCTCGTGGAGCAGAGAAATAAAATAGCGGCTAAACTCAATACAGTCATTTTATAATTAGCCAATTTTTCCAATTGACTATCTTAATTTCCATTAAGACCTTAAATCAATCCCATTGATCGAGATTGATGCCAGTACTCAAAAAAGAACTGCTGAAAAGTGTATTAGACCTTTCAGCAGCGGAATGATTTATAACAGAATAAATATTTTAAAACCCGATCTTATAGTTTTCAGGCACAACGATCGATACAGCGTAAATCCTCGAAAGCTTCTTTCAATCTAGTGACGAATTGTTGCTCACCTGCTCTTAGCCAGACCCGCGGATCGTAGAATTTCTTATTAGGTTTGTCATCTCCCTCCGGATTTCCGATTTGAGATTGGAGATAATCCTTTTTACT
>JAGQWV010000705.1 GCA_020437045.1 Saprospiraceae bacterium
TAAAGATTTAGTTTAGGCCCAACAGATTCAATTTAGAATTTGACATTGAGCAAACCTACCAGTTCTTTGGCTTCGGAAATAGTTTTCTGTGCTTTAGTCCTTATTTCAGCTGAAGAAGTCTTGATTTGTTCTTTGTAGGTCTTTTTATTTTCTAATATTTCTTTTTTTCTTTCCCGGATCGGTTCTGTCATGTTGACCAGTGCCTTCGCCACCACTTCCTTGAGGTGCCCGTATTGTAACCTCCCCTGGTCAAAGTCTTCCATTAGTCCATCATATTCTTCTGCATGACCAGAAGCCTTCAACAAGCGAAATAAATTAGCAATACCTGGGCTCATGGCATCTCCCTGATTTTCACCGGTGTCTGTCACTGCAGACTTGATCTGCTTTGTAATTCTTTCTGGTGATGCAAAAAGGTCGATATGGTGTTTATCCCCGAGACTGGCACTCATCTTTTTTGACGGATCGGCAGTAGACATCACTTTAGGAATTTCGGTAAATAATGGCTCAGGCAGATGAAAATAATCTTTACCCACCAGATGATTAAATCGCTGAGCAATGTTTCGGGTGAGCTCCAGGTGTTGTTCCTGATCCTTACCTACGGGTACAAAATGAGCCTTATATATTAAAATATCGGCGGCCTGAAGTACCGGATAGGTATATAAACCACATGATATAAATGCGTCTTTTCCTTTTTCAGAAACCTGTATGCTCTTGTCCTTAAATTGGGTCATCTTCTTCAGCTCGCCATAACCGGTCATGGTATTTAGGATCCAAAAAAGTTCTGCATGTTCGGGAACCAATGACTGAATGAAAATATTTTCAGGCTTCAGCCCACAGGCGATAAGATCAAAGGTCAAATCCCAGGTAGCCGGTACCAGGTTTTTAATCTGATATGGCATGGTCATCGCATGATAATTGACGATGCTGTAGGTACAATTATATGCTGACTGCAATGTGACCCAATTCTGAATTGCCCCGAAATATCGTCCTAGGTGAAGTTTGCCAGTGGGTTGGATACCTGATAAAACTGTTTTTGGTTCCATCATGAATTCTTTAAATAGGCTATTAGCGAAATTTCAACATTGACGAACTTTGGCAGGTTACTTACCTCTACCAATTCGCGGGCAGGTGCAGTGTCATCGTCAAAATATGTCGCATAAACTGCATTGATACGACTATACAAATTCATGTCTTTGACAAAAACAGAGCACTTCACTACATTTTCAAAAGTTGCTCCAACTTCGTTGAGAATTGCCTGTAAGTTATCCATCACTTGCTTAGTCTCTGCTTCAATCTCTCCTTTTACCAGCTCACCGGTATCAGGAATAATTGCAATCTGCCCGGAAACAAAAAGCAAGTTATCAACTTTGATCGCTTGGTTATAGGGTCCGACTGGAGCCGGAGCATTAGCGGTCTCGATGATTTTTTTCATGAGTCGTACGTTGAAGTTTGAAAGAATTGGATTTGATAACAAAAAACAAGACTCCTTCCCGTATACCAGGAAAGAGTCTCAATTTTATATCGTTCTAAAGATTAAGATCTAACCTAATCTTCTTCCTGTTCCAAATTGGCTAACACTTTACCCCGATAATACAAATTACCATCTACCTCATAGGCACGATGATATAGATGAGGTTCACCTGTGGTAGGACAAATTGCTACGTGTGGTGCAGTCAATTTTTTATGTGTTCTTCTTTTTCTTTTTCTGGTTTTTGAAACCCTACTCTTAGGATGTGCCATGACACGTTTATTTTAGTCTTCTAATTTTAAATTCTTCAATTGATCCCAAATCTGGGATTCCTGATCTTTTGGTTTTACCCGATCCAGATATTTCAAAACATCTTGATTACAAGGTGCGTTTTCCTCTTCTTCGCAATCATATACCTTAATCAACGGGACCGACAAGGTTATGATCTCATTTATCAAAGGAACCATGTCAAATTTGTCTTCATCTCTCAGTACATAAATGACATCTTCATCTTCCTCTTGCTCCTCTTCGACAAATTTTAGTATAAATTGTCTGCTACCTGAAATCGGTATTTGAATCGGTTCCAAACAACGATCACAAGCAGTCTGCATAAAACCGCTGTGAGAAAAATGCAGAATTATCAACTCTGACCGCTTTTCCACCAGCACTTGTTGTTGAATTGAGCATTCTCCAATCAATTGATTATCAATTGATTGAAAAAAATCTTTAGTCAATTCAAATTCATAAATCCTGGTCCCTTCCTGAATTGACTTCAGTGGAAGTGTATACTGATCCCGCACCTTCATTACCAAAGAACTTTCTAAAGTGGCGGCAAAGATATGATTTTTTCGTTAATCTGCAATATTATTGATCACAGGTTGACGATCATTTCACTTTTGGAGCCACGTCAAAAGTACGCTAGTATTTCTGAGTACACCTGTAATTTATTTTTCGGTATAATGCTGTAAAAATGAGATCCGGAAACGAACCAGCTATATCCTGCTTAGCGTAACCCTGATGACCACGATGTTAAAATATGCTCTATATTGTCTGAATGACTATACTGAAGAAATGAGCTGGAACACCTTTGGCATTACACCACAAATTCATAGGTCCATCTCTTGATTACCCATCACTTGCTGATTGGATGGGATGCAGGGCCGATCCACTGAATGGTATCCATAGGAGGTGGTTGCCCCAGTAAGAGAGTCCAGTCCAAAGGAGACTACAGGGCGATTAATACTAATATTCTTGTTCGAGATCGAGCTGGATTTGCGAGATCATCCTGTAGACATTATTTTCACCGTAATCTATACGAATCGCTTTGATGGACTTACTATATTGGGTTCTAAGCAGGAGCGAACCCTTTTCTCCTTCCAATCGAATATACTTTAGCCTACCCTTTTCGTCCGTATACTCCTTATATTGATAAAGCGGGTGATCGAGGATTTTCTCCAGAAGAACCTGATCCTGGTCATCAAGATATTGAATTCTTACCGCTTCTTTTTGATTTAGAGGTTCGATGACTGGCTTAAAGGCACCATCTACCAGTCTGGCTCTTTTTAATAATGCTCTTTCGGGATACAATTCTACCAGAAGTACCAGCACTTCATCATCTTCAAATTGAAAGTCAGTACTGTATACCTGAGGGTTTTTTGCAATAAGTCTTTTGCTAGTCGAGCATGAAATGTGAAAAACAGCAGTGAGTATCAGAAAACTTAAACCTGCATAGCGTAGATGCACAGGTTAGCTCTTACTTGCTTTCTTTTCATCTTCCAGTTCTCTCATTCCTTCCTTAAGTTCTGACTCAATGGTTGATCTGGCGTTATTAAACTCCTTAATACCCTTGCCCAATCCACGCATCAGTTCGGGAATTTTTTTACCTCCGAACAACAAAAGAATGGCGAAGAGAATTACAATTACCTCAGGTCCACCCAGGGAGAATAATAATATGAATTGATTCATTGTTTTTTATTTTAAAGACTAAAATTACAAATATTTGATTGACTGCAATTAAAAACCTCTTTTGTCAGGAACATCAGAGTCAAATATAACGTTGACCCCGTTGTCAAATGTATTTAGTACTGAAAAGATATTTTTACTCCGAAAAGTTTCAGAATCCCATACTTTAAACCAATCTATTTTATCATCATTTAACAAACAAAAATGAATTTATTAGAACTTTTACAAGACCAACTCAGCGGACCAGTCGTAGATCAGTTGAGTAAAACTATTCGCGCTGATAAAGAACAAACCGCCAATGCTGCTGAAGGGGTCTTTGCAACATTAGTGAGTGCCCTTTCCCGTAATGCTGCCAAACCTGAAGCTGGGAGTGCCCTAATGAACGCATTGGATAGAGACCACGACGGAAGCATTCTAAATGATGTAATGGGAATGCTCGGTGGAGCACAACCGACCGCCAAAGCAAATAATGGAATGGGTATACTTGATCATATACTCGGTGGTAAAGCAGATAATGTAGTGCAAATGATTAGTAAAACCAGTGGATTAAACTTTCTGCAAAGCTCGGAGTTGATGAAACTTTTGGCCCCTATGGTGATGGGAACCTTAGGTAAAGCGAAGCAACAAAGTGGTTTTGACTTGGGTGGCTTATCCCAAATTCTTACCGGTAGCGTTCAGCAGGCTTCACAAAAAAGAGAGGGCATGAGCTTGATTGAAAAGGTATTGGATGCAGATGGTGATGGAAATATTATGGATGATCTTGCCGGCATGGGCATGAAAGTTCTGGGAGGATTCTTCCGAAAGTAAAAGGACCGTTGGATTAAAAATTTATTGGCGGGGTTTGTATTTGGATTCCGCCATTATTTTTTGTCCATCATCTAATTGTATGAGTGCCGTCAATGGAGTTTGAGGATTTCTTTCCATGTAGCGTTCCACCATCCGTTCACCAATCCAGTTGCCCAGTCTGCCGGGTGCCTCCGGTGGCATACCAGGTACACTTGGACTTGGAGAAATAATCTTCTGAAAACTTCGGTATTCTGTACTTAACAATTGGTTTTCCTCAATGAGATAGGCCCAGATTTGTGATTCATTTGCTTTTAACCAAGCTAGTTGCTCCGAACTATATTCAAAGATGATTTCATCACTGACTTCCGGTAATAATTTCTTCTTAACGTATAGGATCATGCCATTATGCACCATATAGTCTATCAGTTTGTTGCCCCTTGTTTCACCCCAATAATTGGTTATAAGTGTTTGGATCGTTTTGGCAACAAGATGATCCCTATCCATCGTTGAGGTTATGTACACAGGAAATAAATCCGGATGATAATTTTGGTAGTTTGCCCCTAGATAAAAATCAAGACCAATTGCCAATATATTATCTCCTACGGTAAAGGATCCATATTCGAACCCCGTTATACAGGTATAAATATCCGGAATTGGTTTGTCGGGAAAGTAATATTTGAAATATCGGAGACCTTGTTTTAATTCGTCAAAAAGAGGTGAGAAATCTCCATATTGTTGTTTACAATCCTGATACAGGGCCTGGATAAAAGAATCCCGAACAAAATATCGGGTTGTCTCGGTCACATTAGTGCTGGTGGAAGGATCAGCAAGAATGCGATTAAAAAAAATATCCGAAAACTCCGGATACTTGCTGGTCAATGTTTCGATAACTGATTGCAGGTTCTGGGTATCACTTTCAAAAAGCTCTTGTTCGAATCGAACCAATTTTGATGTGATCTCAATATTCGATACATCCGGTGCGGGTTCTTTTTGATTACATGCAAGAAGACCTATAAAGAAAATTAACGTGAAATAGCGTTTAATCATTGGTCATCAGTGATATATGAAGTATTTTTCTGTGTACAACTCTAAAATCCACAAAGATATAATGTTAGATATTATGAAAAAAATTATATTTCTTTTATTCTTTTTTCCTTCATTAATCCATTTTTGTCTGGGACAGGCAGACCAGTCTAGCTTTGGCTTTATTGTCAGTCCCACCCTGGGATGGATGAACAATAACGACAACCTGATCAATAGTAATGGAGTACGGCTTGGAATGAAACTGGGGGGTATTGGAGAATATTATGCCTCTGACTGGCTAATCATTTATGGTGGGGCAACCTTTAGTCTATCGCAAGGTGGCACCTTGCTTCATAAATTTGGTGGTGATCTGCTACCGGACTCCAAGCTTTCCGATCCGCAAATTAATTCGGGCCAAAAGCCTCTGCCCGATGATGTAGAGATAAAATACTCTCTACAGCTATTTGAAGTACCAGTGGGGCTTCGCTATGAAATCGGCTTAATCAATCAACCTTTCGATCTTTATTTCATCTTTCCCGAGTTTAATCTTGGCATCATCAGTAAATCCATTGGGGCCATACAAGCCACAGGCATCTCATTGGAAAAACAAGACATTGGCAAGGATGTGAAAGCATTCAATTTTGCCTGGGGTATTGGTGCCGGATTAAAACTACCGATGCAAAATCAACATTACAGTACCTTTGGAATACACCTGCAGAAAGGACTATCAGACGTAACTGCGAATAATGGATACCGCATAAATGCCAATGGAAATCGGGAAACAGAAGACTCAAAGGCAAGTCTAAATAGTTTAATTTTTAAATTCGCGTACTTTTTTTGACAAATTGCCCGAAAGGCACAAGACTTATGTTTGAAGACCATATCATTGAAAATTTTATCGTTGCTGCATTGGCTGAAGATGTGGGCTCGGGAGACCATACTTCAAATGCATGTATAAATGCAGAGAGTATTTCAACGGCCAGGCTTCTGGTTAAAGATTGTGGAGTAATCGCGGGAATAGCGCTCGCAGAACGGATTTTTAAACATGTAGATCCAGCAGCGGAAATTGATGTAAAAATCAGAGATGGGGCAGAAATAGACTGCGGTGACGTTGCTTTTTATGTCACCTGCAACACTAGAGCGCTACTAAAGGCCGAAAGATTGGTGCTAAATAGCATGCAGCGTATGAGTGGTATTGCCACATTGAGTAGTCGTTTTGCGGTAGAGGTAGAAGGACTGCCCGTCAAAATTCTGGACACCAGAAAGACGACTCCACTCATTAGGTTTATGGAGAAATGGGCTGTACATATCGGTGGATGCACAAATTATAGAAATGGACTGTATGATTGGATTATGATTAAAGACAATCATGTCGACGCCTGTGGATCACATGCAAAAGCGATAGCCCAGGTACACCAGTATCTGAAGGCAAATCAACTCGACCTGGGTATAACGGTAGAGGTACGTAACCTTGTCGAATTACATGAAGTATTAGAGGCTGGGGGCATCACCAGAATCATGTTGGATAATTTCGAAATACCACTCCTAAAGGAAGCAGTAGCTACTATCCAGGGAAGATTTGAAACTGAAGCATCAGGAGGAATCACGCTTCAAAATGTCAGATCTTACGCAGAAACCGGCGTAGATTTCATCTCGGTGGGGGCATTAACACATTCTTCGGGGACATTGGATTTGAGTTTGAAAGTTATTTAAATTGGTGCCCGGATCACAAAAGCCAGGAAGATAATCGTCAATACAATTACCACCCAGATTCTGAGATCGCTGAGGTACGATCTAGTATCATTATTCTCCATGGTCTGTCTAAAATGTAAATTTTTATATCATATAATTATCTCTATAAAAAACAATGGGTCATTTTGCAGGAAGCAAAATTGATGCCATAGCATTTTAGTGTAATATTATAGAGATTGTTGCCGACGGAGCATTATGGCTTTATTGATTTGACGTACCAGCGTAGGACCCTGATAAATCAGCCCGGTATAAATCTGTATCAGGTCTGCACCGTTATCCATTATTCGGAGAGCATCTTCTGCAGACATAATCCCTCCGACGCCGATAATCACGAAATGGGAAGGAGTGTTTTCTCGTATATACCTGATCACTTCGGCAGATCGGTTTAAGATCGGTGCCCCACTTAGACCACCGGCCCCAATCTGATCCAATTTTGATGGTGAAGTATGCAGTCCACTTCGATCCAACGAGGTATTCGTGGCAATGATTCCCGCCATCGACTGGTCAGAGACCACGGTGAGGATGTCATCCAACTGTGGTTGATTTAAATCCGGTGCTATTTTTAAGAGGATTGGTTTAGGCCTTGGGAAACGCCTGTTTACCTCTTGTAATCTTCCCAGTAATTTAGTTAGTGGTTCCTTCTCTTGCAGGCTACGCAGACCAGGTGTGTTTGGGCTACTTACATTTACCACAAAATAATCCACATAATCAAATAGTTTTCGGAAGCAGATAAGATAATCCTCAACGGCAGATTCGTTGGGGGTGACCTTGTTTTTACCAATATTTCCCCCAATGACTAGATCTTGCTTCTTAAGGATCTTTAGATTATCGACCAATCGGTCTACACCATCATTGTTAAATCCCATACGATTGATCAAGGCCTCATCCTCCGGCAGCCGAAACAAACGGGGTTTGTCATTTCCTGGTTGTGCCAGTGGAGTGATGGTGCCAACTTCTATAAATCCGAAACCCAACAAACGCATACTGTCAACGTAAGAACCATTTTTATCAAATCCAGCTGCCAGTCCTACCGGATTTTTAAATGACAATCCCATTTTCTCCGTTTTCAGAACCGGGGATTCATAAGACCAACTTTTAGACATCAATTTTGTCAGACCGGGTATTTTGCGAAGTGCAGACAATTGGGAGACAGTTATCCGATGAGCCGTTTCCGGCTGAAAAGAAAACAAAAGAGGCTTAAGATAGCGGTACAAATTACTTGCGTTTGATTGTTAAGTTAATTCCATTGTAAGTTTATTCATATCTCTAATCAACAGCCGCCGGCGATCAAATTTGATGATTTCTTTGGATCTCAATTCATTCAGCACTGTGGTTACCGTCTGTCGGGATGTTGCAGTGATGTTTGCTAATTCCTGATGCGTCATAAATTTTCTTATGACGGTTTCAAATCCCACCCGTTCACCTTTTTGTCCTGCCAATTCGACCAAGAAATCAATGATCCTGCTACGGGAGTCTTTAAAGACCAGACGCTCCAGACGATTCTCCATCGTCAAAATTCGATTAGCAAAAAGTCGGAGAAAAAATTGTTGATATGCCGGCCGCTCTCTAAATAATTGGGGGATATCATGCTTGCGGACGATACAAACCTCGGTTTCTTCCATCGCCAGGGCAAATTCATTCCTTTTTCCATCCGATATCAAAGCTAATTCACCAAAAACTTCTCCTTTGCCCAGTATTGCTTTGATTATTTCTTTGTCTGCATTTCCAATAGCCCCAATTTTGACCCTCCCACGTACAAGCATATAGATCTTATCACTATGGTCATCCCGTAAGTAAATAAACTCTCCCTTCTTATAGGTTTTTTCCTGATGCAGATCCGTCCGGGACATCATTTTATCGGGACAGAAAATCCCTATTGCATCAATATTCTGTAGATACCAGTAGTTTGACTGATCCATAAAAGAAGACATTTTGGCTATTGCTTGAAACAGCAGGAGACGTAAAATGTTGGACCCGGGTCAGACGGACAACTTTAAACATCATTATCCGGTTTGAGACCGAAACGATCCAGAAATGAAGTCAACTGCGGATTTTCATTGCACATATGTTCGTACTTTTCTTTGGTAGTTAGCAGCTTGGGTCGCTCTGTGGTGTCGATGTTGGCTTCATCGATATCAATGCGGATGGTAAGTCTCGGTAATCCCAGTTTTGCTCTTAGGTCTTCGATCAAGGGAACTTCCTGAAGAATGACGGATTTGGAAACCATACTACCGACGGTGGCTAAGATTGAATTATTCACCACGTCCAATTTTGTCTTCAACAAAACGGCTTTGACCGTCTGAGAATTCTGGGATTCTGCATATTCATTCCATATGGACTGAACCTGATCAAGCGAAACCACTTGTGATTGGAGCTCTCTGGTCTCTTCAAATTTCTTTTCAACTGCCTTTACATAATGACTTAATGAGTTTAATCCAGGACCTTTTTGCTTTTTCTTAATATTGAATGGTAATCCCTCCCCAATCTGGGAAACAATCTGGTCCTCCTGATCCGAACGGGCTTCGGCAATATTGGTGGATTCTCTTTTGCTTTGATTTTGACTGGAGCTGGATATTTCCTTATTGTTTTCTCCGTTAGTTGGAGTAAGCATTTCAACAGAAGACAGTTCTCGAGGGCCTGAAACGGATTTTGACTCCCTGGAGATCGAAGTGGCTGACTTTTCGGTTACGACTTTATTGTTTTTTTCTACGAGCAAATCCGGAGACTTCACAACCTGATTGATAAAGTTCATCTTGATGAGCGCCATTTCCACATGCAATCGCTTGTTCTTGGCCATGCGGTAATTGACATCACAGTCATTAGCTATATCAAGAGCACTGAGCAGAAAACTTTCTTCAGTCAATTTCGCCTGTCTGAGATAGGTTGCTTTGACTTGTTCACTAAGCTCCAAGAGATGATGAATGGCCTGATGATGACATACCAGGAGATTTCTAAAATGTTCTGCCAATCCATTTAGAAAGGCGTCTGCCTCAAAACCTTTCTGTTGTATCTCATCAAAAATTCTCAGAACTTCCGCAATATCACCCAATAGCATAGCATCGACAACTTTAAAGAAGTAGTCATAGTCCAGAATATTCAGATTGGAGATGACATCCTGATAGGTTATCTGCTTTCCACCAAAGCTGGCCAACTTATCAAATATACTGAGAGCATCTCGCAGAGCTCCATCAGACTTGGTAGCAATGAGATGCAATGCTTCATCATCTGCTACAATGCCCTGACTGTCACAGATGTATTTTAATTGACCGACGATATCGTCAACCCTAATTCTTCGGAAATCAAAGATCTGGCAGCGTGACAAAATAGTCGGTATAATCTTATGTTTTTCGGTAGTAGCCAAAATAAAAATGGCATAAGAAGGAGGTTCTTCCAGTGTTTTCAAAAATGCATTAAATGCAGCCGAAGAAAGCATATGCACCTCATCGATGATAAACACTTTGTAGGTGCCCTCTTGTGGTTGAAAACGCACTTGCTCGTTTAAGGAGCGGATATGTTCAACACTGTTATTAGATGCGGCATCCAGCTCGATAATATTTAGCGAAGCATTTCGATCGAATGAAAGGCAGGAATCACATTGATTACACGGCTCCAGATCATCAGTAACATTTTTACAGTTGAGCACTTTTGCCAGGATTCTCGCGCATGTGGTTTTTCCCACACCACGTGGTCCGCAAAATAAGAAGGCATGGGCTAGCGTGTTCTGCCTGATGGCATTTTTCAATGTCTTACTAACGTGTTCCTGGCCGACGACATCATCAAATCGGAGTGGTCGGTACTTTCGGGCAGAAACAATAAATTGACTCATTGAAATTCAGGCTATTTTGTGTTGGAGCTCAAAACTACAAAAGATTCATATACCTTTTTTATATACGTATACATTAGAGGATTGAAACACACTTTGTAATATGGATAATTATTTGAATATCAAGGGCCGGATATTATATAGTTTTATTTACGATTTTTACCTCCGGATAAAGTAATATGAATTACCATGCGGATTGCACTGGCTCAATTAAACTACC
>JAGQWV010000706.1 GCA_020437045.1 Saprospiraceae bacterium
CTGCAACGAATGCCCCCACATGAAAAGGAATACTCTGGAAAAGCTCTATTTATGTATGGAATATGAGCAACCCGAAATAATTCTGGAAGATTGGATCATCGAACAGGGTGTCAAATCTATCGACCGGATGTTGGAAATATCGGAAAAGGCCGGCCTCGGCCTTAAGAAGGACTAGACCGGTAATAGCATCCCTTTATTCTTGAACAATTGGTTGTTAGTCCATTCTTTGGGGACCTCGTGACTGGAAAAAATCCTTTCAACCACTTATACATTTGAACGATCGGTCAAGATTAGGTCACTGAATTTCAGTGTCTTGCGACCAAATTTGGTGTGATTTTTGGTGTTTGTTGAGGTAGAGTTACTGAATATTAATGGATTAGATATTTCATTGATATATAAGGACTTGTAACCATTAAGGTTAACTGAACAACAAACCTAAAACGACGCACATGAACATCAACTCAAGAATGAGGATGTACCTCCTTATGGTACCCCTTATGCTAGGTTTTAACAACATCTCTATAGGAGAAATTGTAGTAAAAACCTATCACGATGTTAATAATAACGGCACTTTCGATGCAGACGAATCACTCGTAACTGGTCTTACAGTCATAGCTGTTGACGACAAGGGCAATGAGTATGCCTTCAATGATGACGGAAGTGGAACCTTTCGATTAAAGATGGTTCCTTCCCGAATGAGGGTAAAGGTTGCAGGATATAATTCCGCCCATCGACAAGGTGTAGCCGGTCCAACCAGTATCTTTTTTGCTAATGATGGAGATGAAATCGACGTCCCGGTCCTGCTTGCCGAGGAGTTTAATAGCAACAACACGATGATTCTCGTTCCCTGTTTTGAAAAAGGTACCGCTGCTGACAAGACCAACAGTCCTGCTTTGGTATCTTTTCCTTATAATGTCGATGGTGTTGCTCAGGAATATGGAGGTTCCGAAGTCAATCCTCGCATGGATGCCACGATAGCTCAATTGGGGTCCACATGGGGAATGGCCTATCAGCTAAAACAGCAACGTGCCTTTGTCTCCACTATTCTAAAACGTCATGTAGACCTTGGCCCCGAAGGCCCGGGGGGAATATATATTGCAGACTATAGTGCGGATCCGCAAAAACCAACGATCAGTAGCATTAACTTGGAAGGCTTCCATCCTTCACAAGGGCCACCGATCGAATTAGGAGCCATAAATCGGACAATAGTATCTGGTGAAATAACGGAATTGGAACCGTACGCATTGACGTCCATTGAGGATCTTTCTAAGCGAGCATCCTATGATATCGACGCTTTTAATAAAGTAGGGCAGATGGCCTACGGAGATATAGATCTTACTGAAGATGAGCGGCAGCTATGGATGGTAAACACCTATCAACGTTCCCTGATAAGCCTGGACGTAAGTAAGAAAGATTTTACTGTTACCGCAGCAGCACTCAAGAACTACATTATCGAGGATATTCCCGGGATTCCCAATACTGAATATCGTCTTAGGAGATGCATCAATGTGGGTGGAAATAACAATCTCAATGGCTCTGAAGCATACACTGATCCAAATGGTATAGCCTGGGACCGTAACAAATACTCCATTGATGGCACCCCGGATTATAAGCGCTTTACTGTAGCCAACACCATGAACGCAGACCAGGGGACATCAGATAGTGAGGTGTATTTAACCTGGCGCAAAGGAAGAAATTTTTCCTATGAAATACCGGTGCCTAAAGAAGAGAATTATACCGTCATCCTTCACTTTGCTGAACCAAATAATTACCAGACAGGAGACCGGCTCTTTGATGTGTTGGCACAAGGTAATCTGGTATTGGATAATTTTGATATTGCAAGAGAAGCTGGAGCTAATCATAAAGCCATGACGGTAAAATTTACCGTGCCGGTATCAGGCTCTACCCTTAAACTCGATTTTAAGGGAGAATTTGGAAACAAGGTGCGTGAAGCAATGGTCAATGGCATCGAAATCATAGGTGAAAGCACGGTCAAGTCGGGAAATCTTCGCCCATGGGGTCTGGACTTCCACAATGGCAGAGGTTACCTGGGTCTGGTCAACGATGCCATGTATACCCAATCACGTGAGCATTTGATGGGTTATGTTTTGTCTTTCGATCCAGATAATATTGCTGCCGGTTTCAAAGAAGAGGTAAGCTTCAAGCTTGATTATCCAAGAGAGAGGGCTAGCAATGCTAATGCCATTGATCCCCAGGCGCTAAGAACTGCAGCCTGGATGCCCTGGATTGAGACCTGGGATCAAATGCATATACCTTTAGATGACCGGTTGTCATTTACCGGCGGACTACTTTGCTCCTATCCACAACCACTTATTTCCGAAATCAACTTTACGGAAGATGGTTCAATGGTCATTAATGTGATGGATCGTTGGGCTCACCAGACCGGATATATGAACTACAGCACTATTCTTGGAAATAAGACACTGATTATTGGTTATGCATCAGGAGATATTCTCAAAGCCTTTAAAGAAGATGGAGGATATGATCTGGAAAAATCAAACAAAGATGATGGGA
>JAGQWV010000707.1:0-4526 GCA_020437045.1 Saprospiraceae bacterium
TTGCGTAGATCGTTCTAATCCTGGTCAGTCCTTTATTTTCACTGCTTCCGAAGATGGAGAACTCACCATTACAGCCACATTGACCAATAAAACGACCACTTGTTGTGAAAATTTAACCTTCGGTGGTGTAATCAACGGCCGCGTCAGAAGAACGTCCAACAATACGGAAATAGGCAGTTTCATGTTAAATACGACCTCAGATATTGTGATTTCCTGCGTCCGCAAAGATGAGACCTTTCTCATCGAATTCACTGGTCCCTTGAATAACACGCACGGGGATTTTTCCTACACAGCCAATATTGACCCACCCATGGTACAGAATGATCCGGAACCAAATAATACAGCCGGCGAGGCACACTATTTACCACCTGGTTTAGATCAGGAGGGACGTGTAGGCTTTGGTTACTATCTGGATGATGACTATGATTGGTATAAAATTGCAGCTAAAGATAGTGGGGATATTGTCATCAATGTGACGTTTGATCAACCAATGAATATTTTTATTCATCGTCAGGACAATAATCAAATCATTTTTTCCTCCTTAAATCCAACGGGAGGAAATACAATAATACCCATACCCTGTACCATCAAAGGCGACACTTTCCTCGTAGAAATTGTCCAACGTTTGAATTATTGCATCGAATATCATCTTCAATATTTCATAACACCGAGAATGAAATCTGATCAGGAACCCAATGACACCAAGGCAACAGCGTGGTCCTTACCTAATAATATCGGAAAGGTCAGTGGTGATATCGGTGATGGATATTATCCAAAAAATACCACGGATTATTTGGAAATTGGAACCATGCAGACGGGTGATAGTCTACATTTTAAATTTGATATAAGTACGGGACCCATTAATGTCAGTATCATTCGAAACAGTACGAACACTGCCATTGCCAGCTACGGAAATCTATCCGGTATGGTCACTAAAGACCTTGTTATTCCCGTGACCGATCAGTACTTCATATTGTTGACCTCCGCGTCCTGCTCTCACTATGAAATCGATATTTCCGGGTTGATTTCTTATTTGCGTATTAATGGTGTAGATTCTTTCCAACAATTGACTGCTCTGGCATCAATCATCATTCAAAATGCAATCGCCGGACCCGGAAGTGCATTATGTGCCCCACTGGTCTGTATCTTTCCTGTCTTTGAAGTGCCCTTGGGAGTAGAATTCGAAATAAAGGTACCCGATCCTTAGGTTGATCATGTAGGCAAGTCTACATTATATTCCTGTAAAGGTAATGTGATGACGAATCAAATATTCAACTAAAATACTTCATAGTAGGAGAAGTTCCAGTTATCTGATGAGGTGCGTTCAACACATTCGCAAACAAATTAATGCTGGAGAATTTAATTGAAGTAAGGAGTTCCATTGTTGGCCTTCAGAATTTGCAGTCCACCATTACCGGCAGGCACCATTAACATATCTTTATAAGATATGACGTATCCCGGATTACCTTCGATTTTACGTTGCCACTGCTTCTTCGGTGCATAAAGATTTGAAATATCAAAAGCACTGATGAAACCGGTACGTTTATCGGAACAATATAAAATTGAAGAAGACAAGGTGGGTTTACCACTCAACAGCATACCATCAATTTCAATTGATTTATATGTTTGAGCATTCAAGGAGTCTTTAACGATTAAAGCATCATTACATATTGCGATGGATTGATTATTAACTACCATAAATCCATTCACCGGTCCGAAGGACACATTCCATCCGCCTATGGACGAAAAAATTTTTCCTTTTTTTTCAATTTTTCCATGCTCTAATATTTCGTACAAATAACAATCACCCAACCACATACTACCAAAATACCTGGAGTCAAAAATCTGCTCTGAAATTGGATTTCGGTACATCAAATGTGGATTCCTGTCTTCAAAAATTTTGATAATATTTTTTGGGTCTGAGATATTAACAAATTGTATGGAGTTATTTACCTGCAGGGCGGCTATGCCAGACCTATTATCGATCACCATTTGATAGACACCTCCATTGGCAGGTTTGTAGCTGCCTATCTGCTTACCAATCTGCCCGGAGTGAAATTCCCAAACCGTCAATCCATAAAGTCCTTCCGCAAGGTATAAATTACCAGAAGCCAAATCAATGTCGTAAACCTCATGGCCTCGATCCAAGATCTGATATCCAAATAAATTAGGGAAAATCGAAGCCTTATGAACACCACCGGATCCAGCAGCCATTAGTACGGATCCACTGGCAGAATCGATAGCCACTGCATGGATCTGAGTTCCGGAGTAATATATAGACGGATCGTTGACAGAGTCGCCAGCTTTATAATTCAAGAACAGGCTTTGTTTGTCTGGCAATGGTTCAACTATATCCTTTGCCTCAACAACGTACAATCCGGTCATGCCCGCAACATACACAACATCCCTACCCAATGCAAAGCCATTTATGAGACCGCTTACATTCTCTTCTCCTGGTGTCTCTAATTTTGCATGGCCCACATAATATGGCTTTTGAGCATCGGACACATTGATTATAAAAAGACCGGCTTTTGAATCTGCAACAATAGCATATTGACCGGAAACCTGCACATCCCACCAATCCGGACTACGGAGATAAAAGGCCGGCAATTTTAATCTGGAGATCACTTTAGGATGACGAATATTACTGATATCGATGATTTCAAAACCATGCCCTCGTCCCCATGCCGGATCAGTTTCCTCCTTATGGATCAACTGCATTCCATGATGACCTGTTGCTACAAAACACAAACTTTCCCTGGCAAAAATTCCATCAGGATAACCATCAACCATAACATCTGATACTATCATTGGTTTCGAAGGATCTCCAATATCAATGATAATGACTTTCTTAGAAGCCCAGTCACCAACAAATACATAATGACCCTGCACGGACACGGATTGGGCTTCATCAGTCAGTAAATGACTTAAATAGACAGGTTTAAACGGATTGGATATATTTACTAATTCAATTCCATAAATCCGGTTGGTAAGTACGGCTATATTTCCGGAAACGGCTATTCCAGTAGCAAATTCAATGGCGTCATAGTGGCTTGCTAAAAGCATCTTTCCTGGATCTTGCACATCAACAATATACATACCATCTTCACGGGAGGTAATGTAGGCAAATCCATTTTGCAAAACCATTTGCCGAACACTTCCAAGACCGGTAATACTGTCCAACAACACCGGGTTCTTGGGTACGGAAATATCAAATGAATAGAGCGATTTTTCACCAATTGCAAATAAAGTATTTCCCGAGATGGATATATCCATTAACCTACCTTTCTTAAAATTTTCAGAAGTGGCTAATTCTTTGCCATATGCACCATAATCAAATCCCTGGGCAATGCAGACTGATGAAGCAATGGTAAGAAATACCAGTAAAGTATATAATGACTTCTCTACTATATAACTTACCATGGAGATCAGATTGTTTTAGTTTCCTTAATAGGACAATAATTTCATTGCTGAAAGGAATAAAGATAAATTAATCATTGTCAATCTTGATCACTTGCGGTTAGGTTAAGTCAAAAATTCTCTCTGGGCACCAGCCAAATATTCCCAACGATAAATATTGGGTCCACGCCGTCTGACAGGAAGAATTAGGCCAGATATACCCTTGTAAATCAACATTGCACTTTACCCAATCACCAAGATTAAGGGAAAATGATCATTTTCAATTAATTCTTCGTTTAGGCTGGATTCTGGAAATTAATCATCCATTTAATACCATATTTATCGGAAAACTCACCGAAATAGGCACCAAAAAACATATCGGCCATCGGCATGGTAACCTGACCTCCTTCAGATAATTCGTTAAATAAACGATCTGCTTCCGCTCTGGATTCCGGTTCAATGCAGATATGCATATTATTTCCGTGCGCCAGGGTAAATCCCATTTCTTTTGGGGCATCCGTTCCCATCAAAATATGTCCGCCCACAATTGGAAGCTCAACATGTAAGACCATTTTCTTTATTTCTTCGGCCACCGGAGGATGTCCGGATTCGGCAGGAATATCTCCAAAACGTTGAATTCCTTTTCCGATGAACTCACTTCTGAAAATGGAACGGTAAAATAAAAACGCTTCTTCTGTATTTCCGGGAAAATTTAAGTAGGTACATACTCTCGGTTGCCTACTGCTTTTATTTTCCTGGCGTAATTTAAATTGTGCCTGAATATATTGATCAAGATTTTCCAGGGCCATCGTAAAGCCCTCCTGAAAACCCATTTCAATGATTTTTTCCAGATCTGCCAGACTATCATATTTGGCGACAATCTGCACCGTCGTTGTTTCACCATTATCTAAAAATGTATTTGTCCAGAGTGTCCTGGGCATGCTTGTATCTACAGTACCATGCTCGTCACAAAAAGCATCCAAACCGGAAAAACTTTTTTGCGGTTCTATTTTATGATAGTCATTTTTACACCAATGTCTTTCCTCTTCGGGACTAACCATGGCATACAACCACATTCCCCCTTCCCGAAAATCCATCGATTTAGTCTCCGTCCGGTAGGGTTTTGG
>JAGQWV010000707.1:4633-6410 GCA_020437045.1 Saprospiraceae bacterium
ACGAAGTCAAATTGCAAATTCCTATTCATTTCTTCTTTGATTTTAATTGTTCTAAAACGGAATCCAGTTGGTCAAAACGCTTGGCGAGTAATTGCTTAAACTGCTCCAGCCATTTTTCGATATCTCGCATTTTATCGGCATTTAGATGATAAAAAATTTCCCGGCCTTGTTGTTCCTGTTTTACAATCTCACACTCCGATAAAATCTGCAGATGCTTTGAAACCGCTTGCCTGCTGGAATTAAAATGTTCGGCAAGGGTATTCGGGGTCATTGAGCCAACCGCCAGGAGCAAGATGATCGCTCGTCTGGTTGGGTCAGCGATTGCCTGAAAAACATCCCGTCTGGATTTCATACACTGTCATTTGCAATTACCTGGTTGCAAATATATATGCAACTACTCAGTTGCGCAAATATTTAAAAGGATTTTTTAGAAAAGAATGTTATTCTCTATCCCAAAGACAAATTACAACAATGCATTTTCCTGATCCCAGATACTAATTCCATTTACTACAATTATCTTATCTTGATCTTCCTCCTGAAAGCAAGACTGGATTTATAGATTTCGGTGCTTTTCTCCTGTTTGCAAATTAATGTCAGGGACAAATTTTCCAGACAGTTTATAATTCATTCGTAGATTGAGGGTAATACGAAGACCATATGAAAATTGCGATCCATTTTTCTATACTTACCATCCTATTTTCCTGCCAAAATACTCCTCAACCTGTCCCCCCGGAAGGTTTCAAATTAGAGGAGGGATTTCAAATAGAACTGATAGCCAGCGAGCCATTGATTGCCGATCCGGTCGATATGGAAATTGATGAGTGGGGGCGGATGTTTGTAGTTGAGATGCATGGATACCCTTTGGAACTTTCAGGTACCGGGCTGGTCAAGCGACTGGAAGATACCGATGGTGACGGGCTGCCGGACAAGAGTACTATTTTTGCCGACAGCCTGATTATACCCACGGGCATTATGCGTTGGAAAAAAGGATATCTGGTGACGGATCCCCCTGATGTCTACTATTTCGAAGACGTAGATAATGATGGAAAAGCCGATGTAAGAGAAGTTGTATTAACGGGATTTGCTCGTTCCAATCCTCAGCACAATGTCAATAATCCCGTATATGGTCTGGACAATTGGATTTACCTTAGTCATGAAGGAGCGGTCAAAACGCAGTTATTTGGCGACTTGTTGGGAGATGAAGGCCATGAGGTATATATGCCACAAGCGCCCAAAGGGACAAGGCTCCCAAAGAATGCTAATGGCCTTGGAGTACGATTTCGACCTGATTCCGAACAACTCGAAATGCTTTCGTCCAAGAGCCAATATGGTCAGACCTTTGATAACTGGGGTCACTACTTCCAAACGAACAACGCATCCCACCTTTTTCACGAGGTCATTGCCGCACCTTACCTGCAGCGAAATCGCAATCTGTTGATACCTACCAGTCAATACTTTATTCCTAAAGGTGGCCGGGGATTTGATATTTTTCCGATTACTTCCAGCCCTGACCATCAGTTGTTGACCGATATCGGAGCATTAACTTCCGCTTGTGGGATCATGTCTTATGGCGGTGGATTATTTTCTGGCGAATATGATCAAACTATTTTTACCGCCGAGCCGGTACACAACCTCATTCATGTAGATAGAATTGAGGAAAATGGCGCTACTTTTCATTCGATCCCCATGTTGGAAAAAAGAGAATTTCTAGCTTCAACCGATGCCTGGTTTCGGCCGGTCAACCACTATACGGGGCCCGATGGGTCCATTTTCGTAC
>JAGQWV010000708.1 GCA_020437045.1 Saprospiraceae bacterium
CGCAGCAAATACTGGAAATAAAAGCAACATACCCGCTTTAAATAGCGCCACCCAAAGTATTGCTTTGGGGCAACAGGGTGGTTCGGTGTTTTTTGCATATGATGATCGTGCACTGAAAAAGGGGCAGCGGGATTTTAGCCGAACCTGGGGTGATATTGGTCTTCAAGATAATTGGAGGAGATCCAGTGCTTCCGGATTTGGCGTAATTGCTTCGGAAAGCACGGGAGAAGTGCAGGATAATACAATCGGACCTATTTCAGAAACAGAAATTGATGAAATTTTTAAGGACGTGCCCAGAACTCCTGAGCAGAAAGCTCAGAGTGAAAAAAAGATCGAAGATGCACTCTTTGAATTAGGTCGTCATTTCCGTTCGGAATTGTCAGATGCCGCAAAGTCAGCCGAATCTCTGGAAACTTTGCTTGATAAGTTTCCCTCTACCGAGCATGCTTTGGATGCCTATTACCTGCTATATGTAGACTATGTCGAATTAGGAAACTCGCAAAAGGCGGCTTTATACCGCGATAAGATTCTGGATGGCTATGCTGATTCAGACTATGCCAAGTATATCAAGGATCCTTCTATCCTTCAAAATGCCCTCACTGATGATGAAAAGGCGGAGCAGTACTATAGAGATGTCTATGGTCTGTTTGATGAGGGCCAATATGACCAGGCGTTGAAGCAATTGATTCAGGCAAAGAGTAATCTTCCGGCCAAGCATAACCTTCTGAGCAAATTTTCCTTTTTGACCGCTTTGTGCATTGGTAAGATACAAGGGCGGGAACCTTATGTAAATGCCTTGAAGGAGACCATTGCCAAATATCCGAATACGGACGAAGAAGAGCGCGCTAAAGAGATAATCCGTTTGTTAGGCATTCGATTTACAGAAACTAGTGATGGGATTGAGGAGATTAATCCAGAAGCCTACTTTACCTTAACCGAAGACGATAAGTTACACATGGTTTTAGTTGCGCTGAAATCCGATGCCGATGGTCAGCAGCGTAATGAAGCCAGAGTTAAGATATCAGATTATAATAAAAAATATCACAGCCTCGATAAGTTGACAATTTCGATGATTCTGATTGGAGAAGACAGCAACCTGCCTCTTTTGGTGATCAGGCGTTTTGATACACGAGAAAAGGCTATGGCATACTTTGATGGAGTGCAGAAGAATAGTGGGGAGTTTTTAGGCGACCCATCTACTTATGAGATCTTTGCCGCCAGTCAGACAAATTATCGAAAGATTGTTCAATTGAAGTCTGTTGATCTTTATCGGGATTTCTTTGTGAAAGAATATCTTTCGAAATAAACCACTAAGAACGGTTATTCTAATTCGATCAGTGAATCTCCTTTGGACACTGTTTGACCTGTTTTCACAAAAATCTTTTTGATCGTTCCATCTTCATTGGCCTGTACCACATTTTCCATTTTCATGGCTTCCAGGGTGAGAAGTTCTGATCCCTTACTGACTTTTAGCCCTTCTTCCACTTCAACACGGATTACATGTCCTGGCATCGGAGCATGAATTATTTTATGTTCATTATTTCGCTTTCGATTGAAACCTAAACTCTCCATCTGTAGGTCTACATCACGTAATAATTCCACTTCGAACGGCATACCATCGACAAAAATCAGTTGCTTTGCTGCCCCGGGAATTCCGATCAAATGGATCTTGTATTTATGCGAGCCCAAAATTACAAAGGCGGGAATACCGTTTTCATCGTAGATCACCTCCAGGTCATCAAGCTTGTTCTGCTCAATGGTAATTTTTCCAAAGCCCTTCACGACTGCTTGATACATTGATTAAGTTTGTTGGGTGAGTCGATTTGCCTTCGACAGCATATTTACTTCGAATACAGTGAATACAATGTATATTAGAATGAAAGGCAATACATAAAAGTTTGTCCGGGGCTCAAAGAGCCTGTCGTAGATTATGATAATGAACAAACAACAAAATAGTTTGACAAAAACGAGAATCATAATCAATTGAGTCAATCTATTTTTATTTGGACTTTTAGCAGCTGCATTACCCAGATAAAAAACGATAATACTTAAGGCAATGAAGAAAGCAAGACTTACAAATGAAATTGCAAGGATACCCTTGAAGGGTGGCAGATAAGAAATCGCCAACAGTATGACCATCAAGATAATCGTCACCAGGGACAGGGATTTATAAAACGCAGAGCTCTCCATTTATAACTAGACAGAATTGAGATTCAAATCATCCTCTTACGAAATATACAGAAAAAAGTACATTGAAGGCTCCTCTCGGGCATCACTCCCTTTACCTATAGATCTCCCTTCTTCAAATCATTGATCAATTTGATGAAGTACGCTACAAGAAACAATATGGCTCCAAAGGCGGAGAAAAAAGGTCTACTGGTTTCAAAATACTTGTCCAGTTGTTTTCCTACCAAGAGACCGATTATGACATATGCGGCAATCTGGAAAGCCATTCCAGAATACTTCATATAATTTTTTGTCGCCTTATGATCAACGAGTTTTTTCTTTTCCTCAGGATTCTTCGAGTTGTCCATTTTCAATTTCAGATAGGACGGACTCTTCAATGATGGTAGAAGATGAACGATGTACCGGTTCTTCGCCCATACTACATTTTACATCAAATATAGAGCCCGACTGTACTACTAGTTTATTGGTATGTACATCACCTTCGATGATTGCGCCTTCGCGCACTTCCAAAATTTCATGGGTACGCATGGTGCCCTGGAATTTTCCTTCCACAATCGCATTCTGACAATCAATCTCTCCTCTGAACTCTCCGGATGGACCGATGATGACCCGTGCCTGACACTGCAGATTGCCTACAAAAATCCCATCAATTCTGAAGTCGTTTTCAGAAGTAACGTTTCCTTCCAGTTTGGAGCCCTGGACCAAACTATTGTGTGATAAAGATCCGCCCGTTCTCACGGTCGTAGGGCTAGAAGGAGTTTCTGTCTTTTTTCCAAACATAATAATGGTGTTTTTTTGGTTTCAAGAATTCTTCTGTAGAGATGAGCGTGATCAAGGCTAAGATAAAAAAAACAATCTTTCAGGATGAATTTGCTCAATTCATTTCCTTAGAAAAATGGCAAAATGATTACAGAAAAATTGTGAGAGCCTTAAAAACTAGGACAATAGACACCCCTATTTTCACTTCCACACATTGTATATACCAAGGAGAGTTCAAATGCACCATTACCATTACTGGCACTTTTTAGGTCGGAAACATTCCAGTCATACGAAAACCCGATACCAAAATTCTGATATTCGAAACGGGTAGATAGTATGATAGCGTCAGCTCCCAAACTACTTTTACTGGTACTGTTAGCATCAGTCGCTGCCAGATAATTATTCACCAATCGCATCCAGGCTCCAATCTGGAAAGTATTGGAGGTATACTGATCCTGGGCCAGGGTAAAACGCAGAGAA
>JAGQWV010000709.1 GCA_020437045.1 Saprospiraceae bacterium
ATATTTATCAGAAAAAAGGCATTAGTGAAAACGGGCTTTTAAAAGGATCAAAGGTCATCAATGGATACTATATCCTAAATAATTGTTCCCAATCTGCCTTAGTACGTTATGATGGGAAAAATGACACCCTGGAACGGGTTGATAAGAAATATGCATATGGTATTAAGCCAAAAAATTCGGAGCAAACTTTTGCCATGGACGCCTTACTTAATGAGGACATCAGATTGGTGGCCTTACAGGGTATAGCTGGTTCGGGTAAAACATTATTAGCGTTAGCCGCGGCACTTGAACAACGCAATAAATATCAGCGCATCATCTTATCGCGTCCGATTGTGCCCCTGAGCAACCGCAGCATTGGATTTTTGCCGGGTGATGCCAACGACAAAATTTCACCGTATATGCAACCTTTGTGGGACAATCTGAATTTCATCAAATCACAATTTGGACAGCAAGAAAAAAAGATGAAAATCATAGAGGAATTGCAGACCAGCGGATATCTCACCATCACCGCATTGACTTTTATCCGGGGAAGAAGTCTTAGTAACTCAATGTTTATAGTAGATGAGGCACAAAATCTTACTCCTCATGAGATTAAGACGATCATTACCCGGGCGGGTGAAGGCACGAAAATTGTTTTCACAGGAGACATTAATCAAATCGACACACCGTATATGGATGAGCAAAGTAATGGTTTATCTTATATTATCGATAAATTAAAAGGAAATCATCTGTTTGCCTATATAAAACTCAGAAAAGGAGAGCGTTCGGAGTTGGCCAATCTTGCTAATGAATTACTCTAATAAGTTTTTCGGTGTCAAACATAATCGAATAGAAATCTGTTTTTTTTTCGAACGGTATAAAATCATTTTACTCAACCGAATTTCGGTGACCTTCTTTCAATAATATTTATTCCGGATCATATTAATTCAGTGGTTTAGACACTACCTCATTAGTATTTGAATCGAAAATTAATATTCCCTGGTCATCTTTTCCTAAATGCGATAGCAATATGCCTTGGTCATCCCAAACTGCACTTTGTCCGGCACTTAAAAAATTATCACAATATCCAATACTATTCACCATCAATACGGGCATTTGAAATTTCTTGGCGATTTCCGGATAATGTAAATATGCTTTACGAATACCCTGCTGAGATTTGGCTACGCTGGCCAGATATATGCCAGCACCAAGCGTATGCGCATTTTCTGCATGGGTATATTGCAGTGATTCGTAGCATATCGCCGGTGCAATTTTCTCCTCTCCTATAGCGAGTATTAGTTGCCCCTCACCGGGCATAAAATAAGGTACTTCATCCTGATGCAGTAGTTGTTTGGCATAGACTTGCCGGGTCTCCTGCTCTTGAAATAGCAACATGCTAATTCTCACGCCACCATCCGATAAAGTTGGCATACCCACGCCAATAGCTATACTCCGGTGATCGCTGATCTCCTGCAACTCATCGAAAATAGGATCCTTGGCATCAAGTGCCAGTTCGTTTGCTAATGCAGGTTCGTAACCGGTTAGCGATAATTCTGGAAAAACAATTAATTCTGCACCTAAATCCGCTGCCTGCTCAATCCAGTTCAGATGCCTGTTAATATTCACGGAAATCTGCCCCTTTGCTGGCTGTATCTGAACAATACCTATTCGCATGGATGGTCTCTTAAGCCGGTAATATCTTCACTTTATCATACAAACTAAAATCTTTAAACTGTTTTATCCTACTGCTTTATTGACCATTTCGGTGATTGATCTCTTTCCAATATGAAAATGGGGCCCAGAACCTTTTCGATTCCTGCCCCATGAACTTTAATAAATTAATTCACCAATTATTTTTATTCGTCTAGAAGCTAACAGAAGTAACCGAGCTAGATACAGAAAATGTTTTCACCAACGTACCCGGTGTATAAGTGCCTCCATCATACAAACCATCTTCAACCGTTCCATCTGAGCTACCTCCCGTATAGAGCTTATATCCGGAGGCATTGGTCAACAAAGGAGAAGAAAAAATCAGGGATGCGTAAGATCGAATTGGTTGGAAAGTAAAAAGATTATTTCCATTTGCATCCTCCAGGTGGATTAATTTACCGGCACTCTGGCTCTGATTGGTACGCATCAATACGGAATTTTGTGATGAAGAAGAACTAAATCCTTCCGTCATATTCGAACTTGTGCCGGAGATAATGACAAACCCTCCCGTGATGGTAGCACTGCCATTCACATCCATGCCTACTTCCGGAGACGACTGCGGACCGTGAATTACCATAATGCCTCCGGAAATCGCTATATCACCGTTGCTATCCAGGGCATCGCCATTACTTGCACTTACATAAATATAGCCACCGTTGATATTAAGTTTACTTCCATCATTCTGCTCCCCGCCATTTCCATAAGTAGCATTGAAACCATCATCGGAGGCATTGATCCTGATCACTCCATCGTTGACATTAATGACTGGAGCTTCAACTCCTTCCACCGACTTATCAATGGTAATCTCACCTTGATTAAAGGTGATTGATCCTTCAGCTTTGATACCATCATCAGCCGAAGATATTTGAAGGACACCACTATTTATAGTTATAGAACCATCGGCTTTCATCGTTTTGGCTTCATCGTAGTCACCATCATTTCCACCAAATCCACCGGGTCCTCCACCCCCCTGACTAATGGTAATACTTTCGCCCGTGGTAGTGATCTCCATGACCGGTTGTACGGTACCATCACCATAGACAATGTCTCCATCAACAGAAATCCCCCTGCCACCACTGCCGGAATTCGATAGCACAATATTGCCACCCAGGATCATCAGGTCTTCATCGACTTTAATACAAGCACCATGATAAGCATCTGTCTGCCCATCGGCGTTGGTATAGGTATCTCCATCACCGCTTGATACAATCGATACCGCCCCATCCAGAATCATGAGATTGCCATCAGAAGAAATACCTCTTGAACCTTTACCTGTGGTAAAAATGTCCAGCATCGCTCCATCGATAATTACGTCTTCATCACCTTTGATCAAGGTACAATAGGACGGATCAAATCCCGATCCATCTTCTTCCAGGACCGCGTCACCTTCTGCACTTCCGCTAATGGTTCCTCCATTAAGCAAAATATCCATCTTCGATTTTAAGCCCTTCGATTGGTTTCCGGAAATATTCAGGGTAATCGTTCCGCCGTTAATAACCAAAATACTATCACAAGTAATTCCTTTTACGTCATCCGCCGTGCTGGTGATTTCGATATTACCGCAATTGATTTCAATATTATAATCATCTCCATCAATGCCATCACCAGATGATTGGACCATAACGGTACCCCCATTGATTTGCAGTCCATCCGCATGGATCCCATCTTTTTGGCTGGAGGCAACAGTTATAGATCCCTCTTCAATGATGATTCCCTTATCCGAGTTGATTCCATGCTTATCCTCGCCCATGCCATAAACGGTTATCGCTCCACCTCCAATAAATTCCAGTTTACCCTCGCTAAAAAACGCCGCTTTCTGGTCCTCCTCATTTCCATTTACCATAATGGGATCGTCATATGAATTTCCATCGGTTACCGAATTCACAGAGCTATTCACCAAATGAATAAATGCCTTTTCTTTGGATTGGATATTAATGGCTGGTCCTGAAGGATTCGCAATATTTAAATCATTAAAAATTAAATTGAATTTTTCATCCGAATATATTTTCAACATTCCTGCTTCCGTATTTCCACTGCATATATAGTTGATATTTTCTCTGGAACTCGTTGAGGTAATGGTGACAACGGCACCATCAGAAATAATACTAACACCTTCTGATTCCAGAGGATTATTTACATTGACACCTGAGGCTAGAAATTCGATATAGACATTTTCACTGAGATCTTTGGTAAAGGAAACACTGTCAACATCTTCTATGGAATATTCTTTTATCTCCCCACCATTAAAAAAAAACAAAGTGGTATGCTCCGTATTAAAATAAATACTATCACCTTCATAAATTTGATAACTATCAATCGCGTCAGTTACATGAAAATTAATGATCTGCTGTGCGAATAATGAAATACCAAATGACAAGATGAGACAAAGGGTAAGAATTTTCTTCATTGTTTAAGGAATTTAATAGTTTGCTGATCTACCTTAAGAAGGTATATTCCGTCTGTCAGCATACTGATATCAATTTTTCCATGCTTATTGTTCAGTTGCTGGGTGATAATTGCCTGACCGGTCGTATTATAGATAACGGCATCAGTGACCTCCTCTTTCGAGCGATCTACATTAATAAAAGATATTGCCGGATTAGGATAAACGGTAAGTATCTTTGCTTCCACCACATCATTGACAGCCGTGGTAGATTCTCGAAATGATAGCTTTTGGTTAAAAAATATATTGAAATATTTTTTGCCACATGTATTCCCGCTGATGACCAGATTATTGTTTTCAAAAACAATATTTTTTGTCGCTGCGAGATCCAGTGTCGTTGTCTCTCCGTCTGTCGATTCGATTTTCAGGGATTGCGCCATCGAATTGTAGGTTATGCACCCTACCATGAGGATGAGTAACCAGGTTTGTTGATTCATTCTTTTGATGTCTTTAAGTTCTGATAATAAATAATTGGTGAAAAAAGCAAAGTAATCCTGCGGGCACCTCTCTTATTGTCACCATATAAAGAAGCCATACATCGCACTTATGTACTCTATTTATTACAGAAACTTTTCACGCCGGGACTATGCATTAGGCTTTAGATTACGAGACAGCATCCTGATACATAATCCCGGTTAGTCTTATGACAGGGCAAACCCCGGAGAGAAAAAGCACATTTACTGGAATTTGAACGGTTCTCAGCTCAGCTTGACAGCTAGTGCAGTATTTCCACAATATCTGATACTATGGATCGGCTTCTTTTTCACAATCTCTTCATCACCGAAAGCCTTGTGTAGCAGGGGCTACACGCGGTTTCGTTTCTTCGATCTGGCGAAAAATAAGCTAGACCATTAATATCAGATACTTCGAAAACACTGCACTAGTGCAGCATTTCCACAATAACTAATACTATTGATAAAACCCAAGTTGAATGGTTAATCCGATCGTAGGGAGCGCTGGATGCAGCCTAAACAATTCGATACACATGTCATTATAGCTGGCCATGGCAGGCCAAGTCCATCAAACTTAAATGTAGTTTGTTGAAACAGTGAGGTCGATTGAACCTTAGAACGGGGATAGCGTAAGAGCCCGAGACGGTCTACCAACCACCGACACCACCGCCACCACCACCGCCACCGGAAAATCCTCCACCGCCACTCCCGCTACCGCTATCCGATGGTTTTGTAGCAGCTCCACTGACACTTTGCGAAAAGTCGCGTCCAAAATGATCGGAAAAATAAATAGGAGATGCCGAATTATTCCACTGGGCCTGATAATTCGCCTTTTCGAGAATATTCTTAAATTTTTCAGTCCATGCATGCTCAACTCCCAGAGCAAAGGCATAGGGTAAAACGGTTTCAAAGTGATCCGGGGTCATATCCGGCGGATTTAATAAACGAAGACGCTCCTTTTCCGCAAGCTCAAGATACATCTGAAATCCTTTGATTCTTGCCCGCAGATCAAGTTTTTCCGGAGTAGGTTTTTTAATTAGATAGCCGTAAATCACCAGACCAACGATTGCTACCGGGGCGAACGTAAATAAGGCTGCCATATTGGCTCCGGTGGCATAAGAACTATTAACCAGAAATAAAAATGCCAGCACAAAAACGAGAATAGTCACCAGAATAGGAATAGCCAAAAACTTAGCATTGTGCCCTTTCATAATAAATGACCGGTGCTGCGCGGAAAGGCTTCCTTTATGATTTAAAAAGGCGCTCTCAATATTTTTGTCGTATTTACCCGTTATGCTGACCCGGTCACCGACAGAAAATAGGGTATCAAATAATCTTTTTTCCTCCTGTGGAAGGTCCGCGCCACTTTCTTTCAGTTTTACCAGATCAAAACTTTTTGATTTAGAGAAAAACCCTTTGGTAATCACCTCCTCAATTTTCAAATAGCCTTTGATGGCTAAATGAACAATAGAAGCGGTAAAACTTTTGCTATCATGGCTCCCTTTCTGAATATATCCTACGGATGCTGATGACAAATCATCGGGAGCATTCCAGATAGGATAGGACGCTGGAGTAGGAGGATCCTGACCATATTTCCACCACGTGTAAATAAAATACGGTAAAAGAAAAATGGATCCCAGAATGACCAGAAAAAGTCCTCCAAATTCTTGAAAAAATGAAGGTCCCCGAACGATACCCTTCTCAAAGCCTACGGCCACTGTAAAGCCCTCTCCTGGATTTAAAGCCCTGG
>JAGQWV010000710.1 GCA_020437045.1 Saprospiraceae bacterium
CTTGATCAGGACTGAGTATCGATCCTAATATCAGGTAACCTTGACGATCCAGAAAATCCTTTTCTTCCTTTGTTAAAAGATCTTCATGAACTCCCAGTTCCTCAAGATAATGTTCCATTTTGCAGTAATTTGATTTAAAATTACTGAACAATATATTTTAGTCGTAAAAATATTTATACCGATTTATAGGTGGGCACATTAGAGTAATAGCTATTTAAGTGGCTTATTCTTTATTAATCTCAGGTATAGCCCTAAAGTAATTAAGAATTTCCGGGTAGTTTGAAACCTTTTGACAAGTTTTTCCGTCTTCCTCTAAACAACGATAAATTACATGCACATGAAACGATTGTATTTCACTCTTACTCTCTTATTGAGCTTTTCTATGATGGCATTTAGCCAAACAGAGCCTGAGAAACAAGAACCCTCCTTAAATAAGGAATGGAAAGAGGCGATGGAGGAAGTAGAAAACTCTTTGAAAGACATTAAAATTCCAGAGGTTGATGTAGATCGCATTATGGACGAAGTGCGAGAAGCAATGCCCACGCGCGAGGAAATGGAATCTTACAAAGAGATCGTTGCTGATGCTGTAGGAGAGCTAAAAAATATTGACTTTAGTGAATTAGAAAGGGCGATGAATAATCTCGGCAAAGAGTTAGAAAATCTGTTTAAAGATCATCAAAAGAAAGAAAATAACGACCCCGGGAAAAAGACAAAAGAAAAATAGAACTCCAATCCAGTGTGGGCTGTAACATTGAAAGCGAGTGCATAAATTGACTTCTTTTACACCTTAGAGATAATAAACACGAGCCGGTACCTAAACCGGCTCTTTATTTTACAGGATCCAGTTTTCTTTAATTAAGCAAAGACCGACCGTCAATATATTATTCATACAGTTCAATAATCTGCACTGTCTAAGCTGTCATGTATTGCAACTACCACCGGGCTTGTGTATCCTTTGATCCCTGAATCCACCAAAGCTCCGGAAGAAGGTGTCAGGGCTGGTTGCGCAATTATTCTGGGATAATCACCGAGATGTTTTTGCGCTGCATGGGCCAGAAAAGGATGACAAAGATAGACGGTACCTCTTTCACCGGTAGCCAATGCAATCGAATCATTGGAAAACACTGGTAAATCCTTTGCCAACTGCATAAACGGAAGACCTTCGTCGCCATGGGGAGCAAGCATTCCAGCTACCTGTTTATGTGATCCAACAGCGATTCGCGTAGGGGCATCATTGGGACCTACATCCGAAAATAAGAATAGCATCAATAACGCCCTCCCCCGGGAAAATATATTTATTCGCCATTGCAAATAGTCAGGATTGTTTTCCGGAGAAAAACTGGCATCCACGTGCCATCCATCATCACCTGAAGGTTGGGAATGAGGAAACCGGATCGGAAAAGAACCCAAACCTCTGGGCGGAATCCACTGGTTTTGACCCACCAGTTGATCAAATGCACGGACCAATTTCGCACTATTGGCTGCAGCCAGAAAAGGAGTATCACTGTAGTAGGACAACCAGACTACGGGTTGCTTCCACGTACTCCGGTCATCACGCTGACATCCTGCATCCCTCCACAAAATTTCACAACATTCATCCGCAAGCTCCTGGCTAAATGCGTGAGGTATACCTATGAATCCATCATTAATAAAAGATTCTATTTGCGAATTTGAAAGGGTCATGAGTTTTTATTTAACAGGTCGACCAGATGCTTTGGAGCAACACATGTATAGGCAGATTTTAGGGCATCCATCAGAATATCCCGATGAACGGTATTTAATTCAACAAAAGTCCAGCCTTGCTTACCCCATTTGTTTGGCACCGGATAAATGCTTGATGGATCAAACAGACCATAAACATCCTGATCTGCCTCCGATAACTTTAGGGTAATTCGATAATCCTTTTCAGAAAGAGTCGCGAGGATTTTATTCTTCACGCGGAATGAGATCTTTTCAAAATGTGGTTTCTCTTCCACTTCGGGAAACCCTCTAACTATTTCGACAAATTCGGCAATTGACGGCATTCAATCAGACTTATCGGTAAATTAATAAAAGTATCAAAAGCTGATATTAATTAATACTTTTAAAGATGCTTGTCCAACCGCTTTATGTTGCAGGGATATTATGTTTGAGTGTCCTCATTTCAGAATGGCTGGTTAAGAAAACCTGGTTGAGGCATTTCGGCACCGCTTTAGTGGTCATTTTACTTGTTGCTGTTCTTGCCAATCTGGGCGTTGTGCCCTCTGCCACTCAAGGATCGGAAGTATACGACGGCATTTTCAAATACCTGGCTCCGCTGGCTATCTTTTATTTATTACTGGATGTCAATCTGGAAAATTTGCGAAAAGCAGGAGCTCCCATGCTTATCTTATTTGGCCTAGGTAGTGTCGGAACTGTATTAGGAGTGATTATTGGTATGCAGATAGTCGATGGCACCCAATCTTTCGGTGCCCTATATCCCGCCCTGGCAGGGATGTTTACCGGAACATATACAGGAGGAAGTATCAACTTTAATGCCGTTGCACTTCATTACGGTGTGATGGAAAATGGAGTGCTCTATGCAGGAGCTACCGCCGTTGATAATATAATTACGGCATTGTGGATGGCCGTTACCCTAATCATCCCCAACCTCCTTCTCCCGAAAAAGAAAAAGCTGTTTATAGAACAACAAACTAAGCCTGAAGAAACCGGAGAAATCAAAGAGGAATCCGTTGGTATTAGCTCTTTGGCAATTCTGGCATCATTGGGACTTTTCTCCCTTCTGATTTCCAATAGCCTGGAATCCTGGAGTAAAATAAATCATTTACCTGTCCCATCGATCCTGATTTTAACAACCATAGCCCTCATATTAGCCCAAATGCCATTTGTAAAAAAATTACAAGGTGGCCACATCTTCGGATTGTTCAGTATTTACTTATTTCTGGCCGTTATAGGAGCCTATTGTGAGTTTGCTGCTATGATTAAAATCGGACACCTTGCCTGGAAATTGATGGCCTTAGTCATTACCATCGTCGTCGTACATGGTGTGTGGCTGGCATTTTTTGTAAAGGTGGGTAAATTTGATCCGGAAATGGCTGTGGTGGCATCACAGGCCAATATCGGGGGATCATCATCGGCTCTCGCTCTTGCCAAAAGCATTCAACGAATGGACCTTTATCTACCGGGGATCCTGGTTGGCTCTCTAGGAAATGGACTTGGCACTTACTTGGGTTTTATGGTAGCAAGTTGGTTAAGTTAATCACTATTTGCTAGGGATACCAATTTCTCAACCGAACTTCGATTGCAGGATTGCCTGCATTGACCAGGGACTTAAATTTCTCTACATCACTCAATCCGCCCTGGCCCCGGTAATGGTAGGGATAAACCACCTTTGGTGCAAAATCGAGAACGGCATCTGCCGCTTGATCGACATCCATCGTGTATGGTAAATTCATGCAAACAAAAGCATAATCTATGTTTGACAACATTCTCATTTCCGGTATATCTTCGGTATCTCCGGAAAAATAGAGTCGATCACCGCCAATGGTGAGTACGTAGCCATTACCCCAGCCCTTGGGATGACGGGATGAATCGTCATCAGGTAAGTTGTACATAGGAACAGCCTGTACGGTAAGGCCCAGGATCTCTGACTCCTCTCCATTACTCAACATGACAATTTCCTTGAATTTTATATCCCCCAATTCATCAATGACAGCCTGGGGTGCTACCAGGATGGCTTTGGTTAAATCCAAACCTCTCAGCGTTTCCTGATTGAGATGATCTCCATGCGGATGAGTGATACATATCAAATCGGCTGGAGGAAATGGGGTAAATTTATCTGAACCTCCGTAAGGATCGATATAAATAGTTTTATGATCCCACTGCAACACCAAAGTAGCGTGGGTAATGGGGGTCATTTGAATATCACCATCATTCGAGACCAACAGGTCAGTCTGAGCATCAACATTCTGCAGAAAAAAAATCAGTATAAATACGGATATCCATTTCATTATTGCACTTAATTTATTCGGTGAGATTCGCAGCAATACCTCAAATTCAGATCGATATTACTCAAGCACTAAGATAGTTCCCCAAAGGCAACTTTTACTAGTTCAAACCCGGATTCTGCTTAAATGTAGTAATCGGTTTGCCGGTCAATATCAAAACCTGGATCATTAGGGCGATAAAAATCAAAACAGACATCTCAAAATGTGAGGTAGAAATACTACCCATAAGTGTTTTTGAAGATCTTTTCCGAAGTACTTGTCCTTCCACTACCTGGATCTCAGATAGCGAAGCCAAGTGCACAAAACATTCACCTGTCAAGGTATGTACCGCTGTAATATCATAGTCAGTATTCTGATCAACACCCTCCTGCAATAGCGCATTTTCCGCGGTATGCAACCTTTTCAATCTATCCTGAAGAGTACCGAAGTGCTTTTCCTCTTCGACTGTCAGAAGTGTCTCACGATAACGATTAGTTAAATCACTAATGGCATCCTGATGTTGGTCTAATTGTTCATACCAGGCTTGATCCTTTTCGCTATAAGGATGTGCTTCCAACATTTCAAGTTTCCGGTAAAGGTGATCGTACAATTGAAATATATAAGACTCTACCAGCAAGCGATCTTGATAAATTTCTTTAAAATCATTTTTGAGTGACTTTATTTGTTTTCGTTCTACCAAATTGTTGATCATCACGATGATCATAACCACCGCCAATAAGACAGATACCTTCATCTTGCTCTTGATCGCGTAAGCCCATTTCATGATTCTTCCCTGTTTTACCCTTTCCTAATATACGATGCCCACAGGGAAAGTGCAAGTCTGATCAAATCATCACCTTGCAGTCTTACGGAATTTACGTAGTGACCATCTTCGAATATGTAACATAAGAAGTAGCGAGAATCATCAGAATAAAAAGTGGAAAAAATGTCTGCACATTTATCCCATCAACAACGGCATGGCTGATAAATGCGGAAATGATTGTAAAAGTAAATCCTGCGTATGCCCATTCCTTTAGCTTCCCCTTAGCGACAGGAAGAATGAGAACAATTGCTCCCAGGACTTTAAATACGGTAAGCAATACCCGAAAGTAATCCGGATATCCCAAATGACTAATGCCCTCTCTGGCCAATTCAGAATTGGAGGTAAATGCTGGCATTACTCCTTCAAACAGAACAAATAAAATAGTAGTAATCCAGTAAATGACTTCAGTGCGTTTCATAAGATTTTTCTTGTTTTTGACTAAATGCAATGGAATTTTATCGATAACATCCCTTATCGCTTAAGAACCCTGATATTGTAAAAGCCAATGATTACCATACTTATCTATCAGGTCACCAAAAAGTGATCCCCAATATGAATACTGAATTGGATGTGTCTGTGTCCCGCCGGTTGAGAGGTCGAGGTAACATTGTTTTATTTGTGCTTCACTACTACAATCCAACATTAGTGAAATCGCATTACCGGATACCAACCCTATCTCCGGAACCATATCGGAAGCCATAAGAATTAACGACTCATTAATAAGCGTGGCGTGAAGGATCGCATTGCGCATCGCTTTTGGCATTTTCATAAAGTGAGGCGACTCACCGACAGTTTGTATGGAAAGCTCACCACCTAAACATTGTTGATAAAAGTGCATTGCTTCCCGGCAATTTCCGGTAAATGTGAGATAGGCACTGATTTGCATTAGATCCTACTTTTGATCTTTAATAATTCGTCATCAAGTTTTACCATACACTGCACATATCCCGTTGGGTGGTAAATTTCGAGGCAATATCCATTTGGATCGATTGACGGATGATGGAGTAATTTCTGAAAAGTCAAAGCAATAATTCCTTCCTCCTTTCGCCAGTGATGAAGGGTTTCTGCCAGATAAGATCCCTTTGCCACTAAAAATCCTTTACATCCAAGCGACTGTGCCTCACCTGGAAACATCTCCCTGGCGGCAGCACGATAGACAATCCCACGATCTTCAGTGTTATGTGAAATTCCATAATAAGGTCTGTCTTCATCACCGGAAAGGAGAGAATGTAATTTATCATGGGCCTCCTTAACTCCTGAGGGAAAACCTTCCGCTTCAACATAAAAAGCAGGTATATCCTCCTTAAATTCAATAATGTCCATGTCTTACTCGATTTTTAGTATGTCTGCTAAATCAAGATTAATTGTCTGCAAGAAAGCGAAATGAGTCATGATGCTTTTAGGACAAACTTATAATCATTAAAACGATAATAAAATGTGGTAAACCGACACTTAATGGGGTTGATCACGTCAATGATAAGTTTTAACTTGACTGCATGAAAAAGGTATCGATATTAGTCCCTGAATCCTGTGTAATGCAGGCCGTTGCTGATCCAAATTATTTGTTTAACGCCGTCAACCAATTCCTGATCAGCATGGGTAAGCCGGCACTTTTCAAAGTGCAATTGGTTGGTGCATCAAAAGAGATTCAATTGCTGGGCGGCCAATTTACCGTACATACCGATCAACTCATTTCAGAAATTGAAAAAACAGATTTAGTCTTTATTCCCGCCCTTTTGGGTAATATGGAAGATGCCGTTGAGCAAAATAAGGAACTGGTACCATGGATTGTAAAGCAATATCAACAGGGAGCAGAAATAGCTTCATTATGCGTCGGTGCCTTTTTGTTGGCATCCACAGGACTGCTTAATGGTAAAAAATGCTCCACTCATTGGAGTTTTTCCCATGAATTTCAGCAAATGTATCCTGAAGTGGAATTAGTAGATGGTTCTATTGTTACCGAAGAAAATGGAATCTATTCCAGTGGTGGGGCTAATTCCTATTGGAATCTTTTACTTCATCTGGTTGAGAAATATACAAACCGGGAGACCGCAATCCTAGCCTCTAAATACTTTGCTATAGATATCGATCGAACTACTCAGGCTTCTTTTGCCATGTTTAAAGGCCAAAAAGACCACAATGATGAAGAAATCGTGAAAGCTCAGGAATTTATCGAAAAGAATTATCATGAGAAAATCTCCGTTGATGAGTTGGCAAATCTGGTAGCGGTTGGAAGAAGAACTTTTGAACGACGTTTTAAAAAAGCAACAAACAATACAGTGATTGAGTATATCCAGAGGATAAAAATCGAGGTAGCAAAGAGAAGTTTTGAAAACAGCAGAAAAAATATCAGTGAAGTCATGTATGATGTGGGATACACCGATACAAAGTCTTTTCGCAGTCTCTTTAAGAAAATCACCGGACTGACCCCCATTGAGTATCGGAATAAATACAAGCGCACACAGATCGAGGAAATGATACCCAACTTTGGGTGATT
>JAGQWV010000711.1 GCA_020437045.1 Saprospiraceae bacterium
TAATGCCCGGTCCCGTTCTTTTTCCATGTAGGCTCCCCGGACCAATTTGGCACCCAGTACATATTGTTTTTCCCGGGCGATATGAAAAAGCCGCTGCAGATAAGGTAAACGGTCTTTTCGATACATCTGAAAAGTCTGGTAAACCACGACCCGCTCCTTATTATACCGCTCCATCATATCCTCAACCATCCGGTCTATGGGCTCCTGAATCCAGCTCTCTTCGGCATCGATGAAGATTTTCATACCCGTCTCATAAGCCTGATTGCATATGCGGTTTACTCTTTCCTGTACACGAGAATACCGATCCTGTTCTGCTGTGGTGAGTTTATCTCGGGCTTGTACCTTCTCAAGAAGGTCGTTTTGCGCCAACGCACTTACCTTAATACTGACGACAGGTACTCCCTCACTAGCGGCAGCAAATAATACGGATCGTACAAATTGATCACAGGCAGCGTCAAGATCCTTTTCCGAAGACTTTCCTTCAGCGCCATAATCAAGCACTGATAGAATACGGCTCTTCCAAAGCTTTTCAATGGCCTGCTCACTCTCCTGCAGTGTTTCACCACCAACAAACTGATCAAAGATGGTAGATTTGATCACCGTTTTGGTAAAAGGAATGTGCCATTTAATTGCCCAGCGAGCACAGGCAGTTGCAATATCAACCAGTGTTTCCTTATTCATCATTTTAAAGAGCCAGAGCGACTTCTTTAACTCTTTCAGGCTTTTGCTGGCGAATGCCGTTTCGGTGTCCGAAAAATCGACAAATTCGTTTCGATTATCCATCAGGTATTAGCAGTGCGGGTTATTCCAAATCTCCCATGATTTTTCGGCTTGCAAGATAAGCATTTCCATTCCATTTTTAGTGAGACTTCCCTGCCTGGCTCCCCTCTTGAGAAATTCCGTTTCAGAGGGATTATAGATCAAATCCAGTAGATAATGGTTAGGTGTCAATGCCTGGTAAGGTATACCGGGAAAATCATCCGTTTTCGGATGCATACCCAATGGTGTTGTGTTGATGATCAGTTGATAATCGGTCAACAAATCTTCATGTAGATCCTCATATAAAATCCGTCCCTCCCCTCTTTTCCGGGAAACAGACAAAATGCTAAGTGCCCTTTTTGAACAGACATATTTGACAGCCTTGGATGCTCCACCAGTACCCAGAATCAATGCTCCTCCCTTATATGAATCTGGTATAAACCTTCGCAATGTCTCGGCAAAACCATAGATATCACTGTTAAATCCCTTGAGCTCGCCATTGGAGTAACGTTTCACTGTATTAACCGCCCCAATTTCGGCCGCATCTTCAGCTAATGCATCAAGGTACGGAATCACCGCTTCTTTATAGGGTATCGTTACATTCAGCCCTCTTAACCCCGGAATCTTTTGCAATAGATCAGGAAACATTTCTATCCTTTCAATGGGATGATTTTCATAACTGGCATCGTCAATGCCTTCTTTCGCAAATTTCTCTGCAAAATAACTCCTGGAAAAAGAATGCGACAATGGATATCCAATCAGACCAAATTCTCTCTTGCTCATTAGTAGCCCATATACAATTTAGGGTAAAGATACATCCCTGAAGTTAAGTTGTGCTGTCAATTTGACACGGATCTATCGACACCTCCTGACCACCCATTCATTTAAACATCATCAATCCAAAATTCACGGGATTTGGATTGATTCTTGATAGAAGACCGATATGAACACATATTGCCCACAACAACACTCTGCTCCCCACTTCTTAGATAACGGGTATTACTTCTTATGCACAGGTTCTTGGTCTGCATTCGTGAAAAGATTTTATCTCTGGATGAGGGCGGAAAGTTTTAAAGCAAGACTAATCCATAATTTTTCCTATTGAATTAAATCCAGCAATGCTTTTTAATTCGGCCGAATTTTTAATATTTCTTCCAATCGTATTTATCCTCTACTGGTTTGTATTTCAAAACAGTTTACGAAAGCAGAATTTATTAATTCTGGTCAGCTCGTACGTGTT
>JAGQWV010000712.1 GCA_020437045.1 Saprospiraceae bacterium
GGCGGCCAAGGAGGACCCGATTCTCTCTCCCGATTACGATCTCGAGGGAGTCTCCCGTCAGGTCAGCGATATTCCCTTCGCCCGAAAACTGCCGTTCACTTGGTGGATCGGATTCGCGTTTTCGTTCCTGCTGTTGATGATGCTCCTGATGTCTGCCTCTTACCTCTTCCTGAAGGGGGTTGGAGTCTGGGGGATCAATATTCCGGTGGCCTGGGGTTTCGCCATTGTCAACTTTGTGTGGTGGATCGGAATCGGTCACGCAGGTACTTTGATATCGGCCATTCTTCTTTTGTTTCGACAGAAGTGGAGAACCGGAGTAAACAGGGCTGCAGAGGCGATGACAATCTTTGCCGTATTATGTGCAGCTCTTTTCCCAGGCATTCACGTTGGTCGAATTTGGGTAGTCTTCTATTTCTTCCCGTATCCTAACACTCGTGGACCGCTATGGGTTAACTTCAACTCGCCATTGCTCTGGGATCTTTTTGCAATCAGTACTTATTTTACCGTTTCCCTGTTATTCTGGTACACTGGTTTGGTTCCTGACTTTGCTACGTTGAGAGATAGAGCTAGTGGATTGCGAAAGAAACTTTACAATTTCTTGTCATTTGGTTGGACAGGAGCCGCCAAGCACTGGTTAAGGTTTGAATCTCTGTCATTGGTTTTGGCGGGATTAGCAACACCACTTGTACTCTCTGTACACACGATCGTATCATTTGACTTTGCTACGTCTGTGATTCCAGGTTGGCATACGACAATTTTTCCTCCCTATTTTGTGGCTGGAGCCATTTTTTCGGGATTTGCCATGGTACTTACACTGATGGTCATTACGCGGAAGATTCTCAAGCTGGAAGACTATATTACTATCGAACATATCGACTCGATGAATAAGGTCATCCTGCTCACAGGAACGATTGTAGGTGTCGCGTACTTAACCGAATTATTTATAGCCTGGTATAGTGGATATATCTACGAGCAATTTGCTTTTATGAACCGGGTTAAGGGTATTTACTGGTGGTCGTACGTAGGTATGATGTCTTGTAATGTGCTATCACCGCAGATCTTCTGGTCAAGTAAAATGCGACGAAACATCACTGTCACCTTCTTCATGTCCATTTTTGTAAATATCGGAATGTGGTTTGAGCGATTTGTGATTATTCCCACTACGTTGGCGCGTGACTATTTACCATCAAGCTGGAGTTATTATTCTCCCACTTGGGTAGAGATCGGAATCTTCCTGGGTACCTTGGGAATCTTCTTTACCCTGTATCTCGGATTTACCAGAGTTGCTCCTGTGGTAGCGATTGCGGAAGTTAAGGCAATTTTGAAATCAGCGGGTAATCAGTACACGGGTGAAAATGCAAAACATTCGCATTCATCCCATCACGGTACGGAAGTGGAAACCCATTAGGAATAACATTAAACTGACAACTGTTAGATAAAGAACATGAAAAATAAAGAGGTATTGTTCGGGTTGTATGATGACGAAGAGATTTTGCTGAATGCAGTTAAAGAGGCAAAATCTCGACATCTGGATATCATGGATGTCTACAGCCCATTTCCAGTACATGGATTGGATCCGGTTATGGGCTTGAGCGAATCAAGATTGCACCAGGCAGGATTTGTGTATGGTGCAATCGGTACGTTGACTGCATTCTTGTTTATGACCTGGGTTTTTACAAGAGACTGGCCGATCATATTTGGAGGTAAACCCTATTGGTCAGTTCCTGCATTTATTCCGATTACTTTCGAATTAACGGTTCTATTTGCCAGTATTGGTATGGTTGTCACCTATTATGCTATTAATGGTCAGGGACCGGGCATTAGCAACCCAGTACTAGATGAACGGATCACTGATGATAAATTTTGCATTGCTTTTGAGGTAAATGATGCAGAAGAATCAACCGTTTCTTCTTTCAAGACTTTTCTCGAAGAATCTGGTGCTAGTGAGATTAGAACAAAGACTATCTGAATTTAGATGATAATGTCCATGAAAAATATAAGTATTCAATTTGTTTTTTTGGCCTTTTGCGGTGTCGTCACCTGGAGCTCTTGCAGTAGAGCTGGAGGGAATGATCCTGGTACCGAGTATATGCCTGACATGTTTCACTCCACGGCTTACGAGGCTAATTTATTCGATTACTACTATTTCAATACCTGGGGTTCTGAGGAAGATTACGTCCAGTATGCTATGCCAAGAAAACCGGTCAAAGGCACGATCCCTCGTGGATATTTTGGTTTAGGAGCTTCGACAGATCAGGAAACAAAATCATTTTATCAGGGAATGCCTGTCAATGGATTTGTACCATTTTATTATAAGGATACAGAGGAGGAGAGTACCC
>JAGQWV010000713.1 GCA_020437045.1 Saprospiraceae bacterium
ATTACTGGAATAAATTTTCGATGACAAACATATCATCCAAGGTTGTCAACAGGGACCAGCTTATACATATTATTTATTTTGCTAGCATAAATTCGATAAGTGATTTCTTGGAAGATCTCCAGAAGCAAAAAGATATAAAGGCAAAATGCTGGATTTATTGTTTGAGTCAGGATTTAGTGCCGGTAAGAAATAAGCTTTCCGGGTTGGAAAATCAAGAATATGAGGTCTTACTTTGCACCGGAGAATTTCCAAATCTAGGAAAGGTGCTTTTGGATATTGGGACAAAAGTAAGCCATAAAGATGCAGTGGTTGTTTACTCTGAGGAGCTAAGATGGAAGAACTCTCACCTGATTACATTGTTAAGAAACCTTAAGGGTAGAAATAAAATCGTCCATACAGCCTTGTTTTCTGAAATGGATAGATTTAAAGGTCAGAAGAGGAGCGATTATTCGGAGATATTTAGGTCTGCACTTACCATAAATCGGGGACCTTTAATTCAGAAGGATCTTGTTCATTTTGACATAAAAGACTATTATATTTCTTCTTTTATAATTTCAGCCGAATTACTAAAAGATCAGAGGCTACCCGGCATACTTCCCCACTTTGACCATGGTAGTGTTTTTGCTCTAGTGGCTATTTCTTATTTACAGTCGGGACAATGGCCTACTTATATTCCTAAATTGACCGGCTATGTGAGAAAGTCAGATAGTGGACATTTTAATAATTACCGCTTCAGTGCCATACCCTATGAAGATGAAAGGAGATTTTTTCATCTGACTTTCGGAGAAGAATTAAGTATAGTCACCCCGGAGAACATTAACGATCCTTGGAAGGAATGTTCAAGTATAGAGGGAATTAAATTGGAGATGAATGGAGAACCTTCGAAAGTGACTTCAGCTCGAAAAAGGAATATTTCTGATGATAATGGAGAAGGTCGGGATTTTGAGGAAAAGCAGATTCAGCTTGTCCAAACAGTAGCATCCGAACCTAGTACACTTCTCACTATTACCGGTATCAAGAATAGAGTTAAATATGCCAGGGAAAGGCTAGTCATTTCCCAAAGTGGTCTTTTTGACCGTTCATGGTATCTCGAAAATTATCCCGATGTAAGATCAGCTGGTATTGATCCTCTGAGGCATTTTATCATATATGGCTGGAGAGAGTACCGGAATCCTTCTGCGACTTTCAATGTTTATAATTACTTGCAGTCTTATCCAGAGGTATTGGCAGCCGGTAGCTGTCCACTGATGCATTATATTAAGAATCCGGTTTTAGAAGTATAGTTTATTTCGCTCCTGTGTAATTTTTAAGATATGAATATTTGGCTAATTAACAAATAGCTATTGATCTTCACAGTGCATTCTAAGAGATAAAACTCTTCTTTTTTCAATATTATTTCCATATACACAGATCCAATATTTTTCTAAATTGACAAAACAAATAGCTTTTTTAAGATATCTACAATCATGAAGAAAGAGATTAATACCGTCGACGAGTATCTTTCAAATTTTTCGGGAGAAACTCTCGAGAAACTTAAACAAATGAGAGAGATAATCAAAGAGAATGCTCCTGAAGCAGCAGAGCGTATATCTTATGGAATGCCAGCATACAAATGGAAAGGTAAGCCGTTAGTCTATTTTGCCGGATATCCCAAGCATATAGGTTTTTATGCTACACCCAATGGTCATGAACATTTTAAAAAAGAGCTGGCGGGGTATAAGCAGGGCAAGGGATCCGTACAATTTCCGATCGACGAATCTCTACCTCTGGATCTTATTCGAGATATTGTTCTTTTTCGCAAGAAGTCCATCACTACTTAATAGGGTCAGAACAAGGTATCTCATGCGGCGATGCTATTGAAGTGGATTATTATATGCACTAAAATTAATGTAGAAAGAGGAGGCGATTAGATTGGTATAATTCACAATGGGCATCGAACAATTTTTGGTCTGGTGTGCTTATAGAGTGTCAATTGTAATCTCACTTTTAAGATTGTTAGAAAATGTCAATACTTCCCGAATCAATAGACCGCTATCGTAAATTTTTTGTTTTCATTATAAAGTACGCTAATAGTGATCTGGTCAAAAACTCATCAGAATTTTCTAATGAGATCACGGGGGCTAGTGATCAAGAAGAGAAAGCATTTGGGGATAAACCTCAGGATTTAGTGGAAGATTTGAAGAACATGGGACCGGTTTTTATCAAACTCGGTCAACTGCTTTCAACCCGGCCAGATCTTTTGCCCAACGAATATTTGGAAGCTTTGACCAGCTTGCAAGATGATGTGGAAGAAGTGCCTTATGAAGAAATCGAACAAATTATAGAAGAGGAGATCGGGTCTCGGATAAGTAAAGCTTTTGAGTCATTTGATAAAGGTCCTCTTGCCAATGCTTCCCTGGGTCAAGTACATCGCGCTACGTTGCGATCGGGTAAAGACGTCGCCGTTAAAATACAAAGACCAGGAATTCGACTGCGAGTTGTGAAAGATCTTGAAGTTCTTCAGGAGATGACGGATTTTGCCACGAAGCACGTCAATCTGGTCAGGAAATATGATTTGTCCAGCCTGGTAGAAGAATTGCGGCATACCATATTGCAGGAGTTAGATTATGTGCGTGAAGCCCGTAACCTTGAAATACTCGGGGAAAATCTGAAGCAATTTAAAGAGATTATTATTCCCCAGGCAATCAAGGACTATAGCACTTCCCGAGTGCTGACAATGGAATATATTTCTGGCAAGAAAATTACATCTATTTCTCCGTTGGCGAAAGTCGAAAACGACTTCAGCCCCTTGGTTGAACAATTAGTTCACGCCTATTTACATCAGATCGTAGTAGATGGTTTTGCACATGCAGATCCTCATCCGGGCAATGTTCATTTGACAGATTCATACAAGGTAGCCTTAATGGATCTGGGGATGGTTGCCAAATTTAGCCCGGTAATGCAAGAGAATCTATTGAAATTATTGGTAGCTCTGAGTAAAAAAAATGGCGATACAATTGCGAATATTTTATTGGATATCAGCGAATATAGTGCTGATATTGACACCTCGGAATTTAAGAAGAATGTCAACCGGTTGGTGATGGACTCCCAAGCCGATCTAGCGCAAGACCTCGAAACGGGAAGAACCATTATTGAAATGAACCGTATCTCAGCAGAAGCAGGTTTGAAAATTCCGGTGCAACTAAATTTATTAGGAAAGATTTTACTCAATATGGACCAGATTGTCGCTACCCTGGCTCCGAATTTTAATCTTTCCAAAAGTATTGACCGATATACTGACGACATTCTTTCTGAAAAAACCAGACAGGATTTAAGGCCGGAAAATTTTCTGAACACCTTAATAGAATCCAAGCGGTTGGCAGAACATCTGCCCGAAAGATTAAATAAAATAACGGAAAATCTGGCCAATAATAAGTTGAAAATTCATGTCGAAGCCATTGACGAAAAAAGATTTACCGATGGGTTCCAAAAGGTAGCTAATCGAATTACCTTAGGCTTGATCATTGCATCGATGATTATTGGTGCGGCTATGTTGATGCGTATACCTACTAAATTTACCTTATTTGGGTATCCCGGGCTGGCTATTACTTTTTTTCTTCTGGCTGCTATCGCCGGTCTAATATTAGCTTATGCCATCGTGATCAAAGATGAAGATTTTAAGAAAAAAATATAATCGATCCTCTGATTAATTACAAACTCAAAACTTGATGGTCAGCCAATAATTTCGCCTTTAGATCGGCATAAGGTAGTTCGTGGAGACCAACATTTTGATCTATTGCTAAAATAGCAGCAGTTGCGGCACTTTGACCTAGAACCATAAATACAGGCTCCATCCGAATGCTGCCAAACGCAATGTGAGTGGCGCTTAAGCAAACCGGGACGATCAGATTTTGACACTCTTCTTTTTTGGGTAATAAAGCACGATAGCTTATGGGATAGGGTGCTGCTACCCGAGCTTCCACATTACCTTCATTTTTTACAAATCCTTTTTCATTTACATAGCGTTGGGTATGGTGCGAGTCCATACCATAGGCGCCCATTCCGACTGCATCATCTGCCTTCTCAATTCCTTCACAATGATATTGAGTCATCGTCATTTCGCCATTAAGACGTCTTGCTTCACGTATGTAAAGTTGATTTTGCCAGCCATCTTCACGTTCGAATTCATCCTTACACATACCCCAGCGGGCAACTTCATTTCTGATTTTATCCGGTATCCGTGGATGATTTGCTAAAGTCCACATCAGCCCTTTTTGATAGTTACGATGCGCCTCTTTAATTTTTTCCCTTTCTTCATAGGTGGCTTCGGGATAGGTGTAATTTTGACCAATAAAATCTGTGGAAAATCCGGTGCGGTTGTTGGTATCCGTTTTTCGGTTTGGCATGGCAGAATTTATCCAGGGAAATCCATTTTCACCCGCTTCATAATTTCTCAATAATAACTCGTAATTAATTTCCTGGTAATTTTCCGGTTTCTCAAAAGGAATTCGATTCTCCGGATCATCTGTCAGGCACATACGATAGCAATAGGCCTGAAGATTTTTATCGCCTTCGTTCTCTTTGCCAGGTCCATCGGGATTGATATAGGGTAGTAAGCCACTATTAGGATCACCGGCTTTAACATAAGGGTCTACGCCATCAACAAAATTATGGTTTATGGCATCGTGACTTGGCAAGCCTGACATGGTAGTATCCGTAAGTCTGGTATGTACGCCATTAAGCGTTTCTTTAAAATCACTATTGGATTCCCTCCCGAGCCGGTAAGACACCCCCGCTGCGGCAAGAAGGTCTCCTTCATAAGTAGCATCGATAAAAACTTTTCCGGAAAATTGCTTGCCGCTGAGCATGGTGATGGTTGTGATTTTACCATTTTCCATGACCACCCCTTTTTTCCGGTCGAGTTTTTCATTCTTTACCAACTCAATT
>JAGQWV010000714.1 GCA_020437045.1 Saprospiraceae bacterium
TTATAGGCATCTACTTTCCAATACAGAAATTTCTAAAAATATGTTCCAATAAATCATCCGTGGATATTTCTCCGGTAATTTCTCCCAGGTGGTAAATAGCCTGACGCATATCCATGGCGATGAAGTCGCTGGTTATTTGGGATTGGAATCCATTGAGTACGCTTTGCAGTGCCTGATCTGTTTTTTGCAGGGCATCAATATGGCGGGTATTGGTGACGATCACGGACTCGCGATTTTCAGTTGACCCGGTGATTAATTGATATAAGTGATCTTTTAGGTATTCGATATTCATATCATTTTTAGCACTCACGGGAATAAACTGTTCCTGCTTTAAGTAGGGAGATAAAAATTCTTCGGCTTTAGCATAGGGATATAAATCCATTTTATTGGCAACCACAACCAGCTGCAAATTTTCATGTTTTAATTTTTTTAAATCTTCGGTGACTTCTGCAGCAGTGATTCTGGCGACATCAAAAACATAAAGAAGGAGGGATGCCTGACTAATTTTTTCCATCGTTTTTTTAACCCCGATTTCTTCAATTTGATCCTGGGCTTCCCGGATGCCGGCGGTATCAATGAGGCGGTAATCGATACCCTTAATATTTAATATTTCTTCTACGGTATCCCGGGTGGTCCCGGCGATGTCGCTCACAATGGCCCGTTCCTCCTTTAGGAGCCGATTTAAAAGTGTTGATTTTCCCGCATTAGGACGACCGGCAATGACGGTCACCACACCATTTTTCATAGCATTGCCGAGACGAAAAGAACTGATTAATTCCTGGATTGTTTTCTGAGTGTTTTTTACTAGTTCAATTAATTCAGTGCGGTCGGCAAACTCGACATCTTCTTCGGCAAAATCCAATTCCAATTCCAGCATCCCGGCAAAATGGATTAATTGTTGGCGTAATTCCTGGATTTTTTCCGAATAACCACCGCGCATTTGGTCGATGGCCATTTTGTGAGATGCGGCAGATTGCGAAGCGATAAGATCACTGACTGCTTCTGCCTGGGACAAATCTAACTTACCATGAAGAAATGCCCTCAAAGTAAATTCTCCAGGTTGGGCCATGACCGCTCCTTTTTCCAGACAGCGTTCGATTATTTTTTGCAAAATATAGGGAGATCCGTGTCCACTAATCTCAATTACATCTTCACCCGTATAGGAGTGTGGTCCTCTAAATAAAAAGACCAACACTTCATCGATGGTGTCACCTGAAGTATCAACCAGGTGACCATAATGGATGGAGTGGCTTTTGGCAGTGAGGAGATCGGCACCAATAAATATATCATCGACCAGAGGAAAAGTCTCAGGACCAGATAACCGGATGATACCCAGGGCGCCGGTTCCTGCCGGAGTCGCCAGGGCAACAATTGTTGAATTGCGAATATTCATTGGGCAAAGGTACGAAGAAAGACCTCTCCTGATCATTCTGATAAACGTCTTCACGGCATGGTTGTCAGGGAAGAAAGGAAATTAAAAAGATAATGAGTGGTGAAAATGGTAAGGCGAAATTACCCCCAATCATTCTTACTACCATTTCCATCGCAATTTCCTTATTTTAAAGGCATTAACTGCTTATTTAATCATGAAGAGAAGACAATTTATCGAAACGGCTGGAAAAGGCACTTTGGCTGGATTTGCGTCTATTATGATGCCAGCTTTAGGAAGGGAAACCAAGTTAAGAGTAGGACTAATCGGTGCCGGTTGGTACGGTATGGTCATCACGGAGGCGGCACTGGCGGTGGGCGGAGTCGAAGTCATAGGTGTTTGTGACGTCGATGAACAGCATCTCACCGAAAGTCTGGACAAACTAGAGCAACTGCAGGGCAAACGTCCTAAAGGCTACAAAGAATACGAAGAACTTCTCAATCAAAAGGATTTGCAGGCGGTGTTTATAGGCACCATGCCCCATTGGCATGCTTTGCAATTTATTGCCGCTTGTGAGAAGGGATTGCCCATTTACTGCGAAAAACCATTGTCTTACGACGTACAAGAGGGTCTGGCAATGATCAAGGCAGCCAAGAATGCGGGTAATATCGTTCAGATTGGCTTTCAACGAAGGCAAAGTGAGGCTTTCAAGCGGGTCAAAGAATTTATCGCTAATGGAGATGCGGGTGAAGTAAGTATGGTGGAGGCGCAGATTCATTATAATCCTTCCATACCAGATACTACCATACAGTCACCTCCGCAGTCTCTTGATTGGGAAATGTGGTGCGGACCAGCGCCCAAACTGGAATTCCGGCCCAGCATTGGTCATAAAAGCTGGCGGCTGGAAAAAGCCTATGGCAACGGTCATTTGGTCGATTGGGGAATTCACCACATTGATATCACCCGGGTGATCCTCGATCTGGAGATGCCTCATACTTTTAATGCGAAAGGTGGGCTGTTGAAATTGCAAAATCAAATCACTACACCAGACACGTTGGATGCAGCTATGATTTTTGATGATGTTACCTTGAAATGGAGTCACCGGCTGTGGGGAACCGGAGCTTTTGATAAAAGATTTAACAACGGGATTTTCTTTTATGGTGAGAAGGCTACGGTTTTTGGTTCAGACAATAAGATGATGGTTATGTCCAATGCTAAAGATGCGAGTATTCAAGAATTTGAAATTCCTACACCGGATACCCGCGAACGGCATATGGCCGATTTTTTAAATGCTGTGAAGCATAGTGACAAAGGCTATCTTTCTTGCCCGATCTCGGATGCATATCAATCCACAGCTATGGTGCAACTTGCCACCATCGCATATCAAACGGGCTCGGAGATAAAATGGGATCAGGATACAAATACCATTTTAGGTAATGCAGAAGCGTCATTACAATTGGCTCGACCCTATCGGGGAAAATACGCACGGCCTTCGATGTAGAGGACGTTTTTTTGGCATCAAAATCAGATGCATTCTTCTAATAATTGACGGATGTTAAGGCTGATATTCAAATATGCTAAAAAAAATCTGGGTTGCTTGACTACATGAATCGGAATTTCAAAATAAAATTTATCTCCACCATTCATTTTGTTTCCTGATGTAAATGATCTGTCCGGTGTGATAGGCATTGTGTGCACACATATTGGCAATTTCTGATTGCCATTTTATTATTTTTTGTCGTGAAGCATTATTAATGACCTGCTTCCATTCTGACTCCAAGAGTTGTACCTCACCCACCAATTCATTCCAGTCTTTATCGCTCAATTGGATAAAGGTTCGATTATTATCCCCGTCAAAATCTGGTACTTCATTTCCTTTAAAGGCAGATAAAATTCGATTATTCCAGAAAATTAGGTGAGTAACAAGTTGTGCAATCGAATGATTGTCAGAGGTGTCTCGCCAGATTGCCTGATCAGCACTGATGCCCATTATTGCAGGTAATAGTGGTACAAACCAGTCTTGCTTGGAGTAGGTGTTTTCAGTAAGTTCTTTCAGTAGTGGGCGAGCTCCTTGACTTTTGCTTCCTGAAGCACAAGAAATAAGCAGAATGCCAATGGCAATGAAGTAGATCTTAAGTATAACTAAATTTTTGACCATTCGAAAATACATTTTTCCTCTATTTACATAGATCATCAATTAGTTATTACCGAAAATTTGGATCAATCTTTTTTAGCTTTAGGACCTTGATGTAAAAGAATGTATTTAAAGGGGATCAATAGTCTGAGATTTTTTGCGGCTATGCTGGTGGTGATCTATCACTGCAACGATGGTTTGCGTACAGCCAGCCCTGAATTGGTGTATGACCTCGCGATCTTCAAAAAAGGAGCATTTGCTGTTGACCTTTTTTTTGTGATAAGTGGTTTTTTACTGACCTATTTGGCTTTGTCAGAGATCCAGAAGAAGGGATTTCTCAATATTCGCCGGTTTTTTTATCGTCGTATTCTGAGGATATTTCCGTTGTATTATTTAGGAGTATTTCTTGGCTTTTTTTTACTCGGAGTCATTTATCCGATTCTGATGGGCTCGGTGTACTTTGATTTTCGTATTTCAGAAGTTTTATGGTATTATCTCGGTTTCTTGCCCAACTATCCCATCGTTCGCTGGGAGAATATTGGTCCGATGTATAGCTTATGGAGCATTGGAGTGGAGGAGCAATTTTACCTGTTTTTTCCGATGATCATGATTTTAATGACTAAATGGCGCCGTGATTTATTACTTGCCATAAGCTTATTTAGTGTTTATTTGTTCTTTTATCTCAGCGTTTTTTATCATCAGGTGGTGATGCCTTTCTGGTTGCAGGAGATGATTATCCTCACATTGAGGTTTCATTACTTGTTCATGGGTATGGTCTTCGGCGTGGCCTTTTTTTTTAACAAGGACCATTCTTTTTTTCGATTTATAGGTCACAAAGTGATTCAACTCATTATTTATCTTTCGTTTGTTGCTCATTTATTTTTAGTGTCTTCCAATCATCCGGTTTCGAATTTGTTTAGTGCACTTTTATTTTCCTTTATTCTGATCAATGGAGTTCGTGAGGTGAGCCTGGTCAATCTAGAGCAGCGTCATCTGAATTATCTGGGAATTATTTCGTATGGCATCTATATCTTTCATCCTTACGTTTCATTGGTGCTGAGGTACGCCATGGTAAAATGGTCTGGTCTCAATCAGTGGGTATTTGCCTGGCCTCTTTTTTTTCATTTGCTGGTAAGTATGGTGAGTATATTGGTGGCGGCACTTTCTTATAAATACTATGAGTCATACTTTTTAAGGCTTAAGGTTCGATATAAATAGTGCTACAAGAAGACACACTTTGTTGGTTGAGGGATGGACAAAAAAAGGGACCCCACCCGGAGTCCCTTTGATTTACATAATTACTTAAGAATTATTACCGCAGTTGGAACGTAGTGGATCCCAAAAATCCCTGATCGGCGTATACAAGTAAATTATAGATACCGGAATCAAGGTCGCGGTCTGCTTCAAAAGACATTTCAATATTTTGACGCTCTTTCAAAGTCGTTTTTTCCCGATCCACAACTTTTATGGTCACTGGATCAACGGATGCGACTTGAACATCTTTGGATTGAATAGTTTGCACTGGTTGGCCATCACTTTTAGTCAATACCAAATAAATTTCTTCTTCATTTTGAAATTCTGCAGGCACATCATTGATGTCAAATGCGATATTAATTTTATCCGCCTGACTGGCCTTTGCGGTCAATTTGTCGTTTTTCTTCGCTGCGGTGACGATGAAGTTGTTGGCTACGAAACCGGCAGGTGCCAGGGTACGAAGTCGACTAATTAATTTCTCATTTTCGGCACTAATGTCGGCCAGTTGAGAATTTAACTTCATGGTCTCTTCCTTGGAGACCTTCAGGTCATTATTGATTTCTTCGTTGGTAGCGACCAATTCTTTATTGGTTTGATTTAAGGAGGCAATGTCACTTTCCAAATCAGATTTTAGTTCTTCCAGTTGAACTAATTTGTCATTTATCACCTGGTTTTCTTCTTCGCTTTTAGCCAATTTCTGTTTAGCCGACCAAACTCGCGATTTAAGATTGTCTACTTCCTTTACTCTTTCTTCAAGAGTAGAGGACAATGTTTCGTTTTCCGTGATTTGCGTTTTGTAATTGCTATCCAATGAAGTTAATTCACTTTCCAGATTCATTTTAGCCTGATCCAAATCGTCCAGATTCAAGGACAATTGCGACTTCTGATGATTTAAATGTGAGCTTTTGGAACCATAGTAAACTGCTGCAATCAATGCCACTAGAAATAGGGCTCCAAATACAAATGAAAGTCTTTTGAATACTGAGGTATCAGAGGACTCCGAATACCTTTCATTTTGATAATTCATAGCTGAAATGTTTAAGTTATACAAAAAAATGAGGCGATTTCCTGAGAATAAAAAATTTTCAAGAAGGTAGATGTATGACTTATAAGTTCAGCTTTTTTTATTTCGTTTCTAGGTTGTATAACGACATTAGATTGCAGAATGTTCTATAAGGATGCATTTTTTTTTCACTCGTCTTCCAGGACTCTACTATTCCCTGGTACGGAAATCAATGACAAAGGACAATATTGTTCCGGGGAATCGTAATCAAACAATGTCAATGTCTCCGAGATAAGACAATTGGAATCCGACCCACGCATTGCTTTTGTGACTGGAATAGCTTTTAAATCAATCTCTTAGCGATCTCATATTCCAGGATTTCTGGTTCACTGGTCCCAATTCTCACTTTGTATTTCTTATTGGTAAACCGTAGCTCGACGGCTTTGAAACCATGGGCGTTATATAAAATGCCACCTGGTATCAACCGGATACCGATACCATAGTACCAGGGATTGCGAACCACTTTGACGGATTGGATGTCCGACAGTTTTAATTTGATAGTGATAATCCCTATACCATATTTAAGGGTGATCAGATCATCATTAATGGTGGTTCGTAAACCGTAAAACATTAATGGAACGAGCACCAATAATATCTGAATCAGCATGCTGACCAGGAAGGGCAACGGTGGATTGTCCGCATCGTTCAACTTTAATGATAGTTGAAAAACTACAATAGTCAAACCAATGATTAGCAGCCAATTCCACTGAAAATTTTCATATTTCCTCATTTTGATTAAAACCAATTATTCTGCTAGTTAAGCCTTTTTAGAGATAAATGCCATGCTGTTAGTCGAGGAGAATAAGCAATTGATATAGAATTAGGATCAAATGCTACCAAAAAGAAATGAAGCACCGAAGTGAGAAATACCGGTCATACATCAAATTTTGCAGGACACGAAGTTGATTTCACCGTTGAGTCAAGCGAATGGATACAGCAATTGGACTTTTATACTTTAGTGATTATCAAAGGTTGGAAGTCGTTATGAAACATCAATTGTTAATCCTCCTGGTCTTTATTTACAAGACTGCTATGACTCAGCCCGGGATAGAGCAAGATTTAAATCAGTTGTATCAATTAAAATAATAGTTGTGCATAAAAATGACAGAAGTACGGTAAGGAGTGGGAGAAATTGTTGCTGTATTTTTCGCATAAACAATACAACTAAAAAGTGCTCAATTATTTTAGATAATCGATGGGGATTTTATCATTCCATCCATTGTAAGGCAGATCCCTCTATAGTCTTGAATCCATCGTTGGAGATGATGCTCACGTATGGATGTTGTCCCTTTCGGCCGCGAATTGAGGCGCATCCTACTTCACCGTTTTTATTAACGGCTACAAATTTATCATCGTAGTCACCTGTGTCGAGCCCACCATTTATTTCCACAATGCGCTGACAGGCTGCTTCACAAGCTTCTTGAGGACTAAGGCCTTGAAGCATTTTTTCTACGACATAGAAACTGCCACAGGTTCTGATGACTTCTTCGCCCCGGCCGGTGGCACCTGCAGCTCCAATCCGATTATCTACATATAATCCTGCACCGATAATGGGAGAATCACCAATCCTTCCCGGTATTTTTCCAAATAGACCGCTGGTGGTGGTGATACCAGCTACGTCCCCTTTCGCATCGATACCAAGAACATTAATAGTTCCTGTAGTGCGTTTCCGGGGAAGATATTTTCCGTCTTTTGGGGGAAACCAGTCATCGCGGTCACTGAGGTTTTCTTTCCATTCAAGCCAGATGAGACGTGCTTTCTCCGTCAAAAGATCTTCTTCTCTAAATCCATGCGCCTTGGCAAAGCGCAGCGCCCCTTCCCCAACGAGCATCATATGATCGGTTCGATCCATCACTAATCTAGCCACGGAAGAGGGAGTTTTTATTTTTTCCAGGGCTGCCACTGAGCCACAATTGTGGGTGGGGCCATACATGATCGATGCATCTAGTGAGACGATTCCTTCTTCATTGGGTAGACCGCCATAGCCTACGGATGTATCCTCTGGATCAAGTTCTACAACATTGGCACCAGCCTCAATAGCATCCAGGATATTACCAGACTGCTCAAGGGTATTCCAGGCGGGTTCCAATACTTTTCTCCCCCAAGCTTCTGACCGGCTACAAATGATGATAGGTAAACTCACAGGTTTTTCCGCCAATGGTAAGACCCGGCGGTCCAGTAGCGAATTTTTTATAAAAGGAATACTGATGCCAAAATGGGTTAGGGTTTGCAGAAATTTTCGTCGAGCGGACATGACCTATTTTTTCTTTAAGATAGGTTCTTTTGGAAGAAGTTACTTACCCAAATGAACAATATAAAGACGTAGAGGCTCATTCTAATACTTGATGGTCTTATTCCAACCTGGTGCGGATGTTGGACGATCGGATGATTTTTCCACCCCAGCTAGTCGCATCAGTTTGTTTATATACTTTTTCTAGCTACAAGAATGCTCTCAAACAGAAAAAATTGAACGCTAGAAATCGTGTTCCTGAAGTGTATAATGGATTGTAAATCAATTTAGTAATAAGAGAAACAACTCCATAGCGGTCACAAAACAAATAGTAAATCAAGTCGCATTTTTCCAAAAAATATTTTGTAACTTTGCGGCCTGAAATCAGAATGTATTCTAACAGTAACT
>JAGQWV010000715.1 GCA_020437045.1 Saprospiraceae bacterium
TGGGACAGGGACCTGCCAGCTCCACCAAATTTAGTGACTCTAACAGTGGATGGACAAAAGATCGATGCCGTTGCTCAGATCTCGAAATCCGGCTATGTTTTCATTTTTGAACGTGAGACTGGAAAGCCCATATTTCCCATTAAAGAAGTCATTGCTCCCCCTTCTGATCTGCTGGGAGAAGAAGCCTGGCCCGTTCAACCAGTCCCGAGTAAACCACCTCGCTTTTCAAGAGGAACTTTTGAAGAAGCTGATCTTACTCAACGAACTCCTGAAGCACATGCTTTTGTAAGGGCTATCTGGCAAAGTCTGAAAAAAGGTCAGGAATTCATACCCCCCAGCGAAGAAGGTACTTTATTGCTTCCGGGCTTTGATGGTGGAGGTGAGTGGGGTGGTGCCGCTGTTGATCCTGATGGTATCATGTACATCAACGCCAGTGAAATGCCCTGGATCATCAAAATGATTGAATACAAAACGGAAGACGATGGACTCCTGGCATCTAAAGGTCGAAACCTGTATGGCACTCAATGTCAGTTATGCCATGGTGCGGATCGGAAAGGTGCCAGTATCTATACGGTTCCTTCCCTGGTCGACATCAAGAACCGAAAAACCGCTGAAGAAATTAAAAAGATCGTGCAAAACGGACAGGGTATGATGCCTTCTTTCTCCCGGCTCAGTGACAGTGATATCCGGGCAATCACGGCATTTCTCTTTGATTCAGAAGAAAAACTATCCAAAACCGACGAAAAATCAAGTCTGGCCAGGGCTGCCTGGAAATACCCTTATTTCATGAGTGGCTATGTACGATTTAAAGATCATGAAGGTTTTCCCGCCCTTAATCCACCCTGGGGAACATTAAATGCCATAGATCTTAATAAGGGGACAATCAAATGGAAGATAACCCTTGGAGACCATCCGGCATTGAAGGGTAAAAATAACACTCCCACGGGTACAGAAAGCTACGGGGGACCGGTAGTAACTAGTGGGGGATTGGTCTTTATTGCTGCGACTCTGGACTCCAAGATCAGGGCCTTCGACAAGGACAATGGCGATCTTCTTTGGGAATATGATCTGCCCGCCCCTGGCTTTGCCACACCATCAATCTATTCTATAGATGGTACCCAGTATATCGTAATAGCCTGCGGTGGTGGAAAATTGGAAACAATCTCCGGTGACGCCTATATTGCCTTCAGTCTCTAATGGCAGGAATACAAATTCAATGGTTTTGATTGTATCCTATAAGATCAGAATGCACATTCGCAACTACAAATAATCAACCAATCAGATTTCCTAATTGATCCCAAACCGGTTCTTTACCCCGATCTTCCTGGTTTATGCATCTGGACATCCAAAATTCGCCATATTCCAGATCGTGTTTCTTAAGTTCCTCATCCGGTACTCCATCCCATACATTGGGCACATTACCTACATATCCGAGATCATCAAGACCAATCTTAGTTGTATAAAATCCCGTCATCGTCAGATCACGCATGTGACTGAAGAACTTTGCTCCCTGAGAATATTCTGGTTTTACTTTATCAGCATAGGCTATGTCTTCGACGATTTCCAGCTGCTGTGTCGAACTGCAGTCGGCAAATGACTTGCCAAATCTGGCATTTGCTTCATGGTCCAACCACATCAAACCACCGCGCAACGGCACTTGATGATGAGGCATATCCTTAACGATAAACTCCATAAAGGCAGGCACTTCAGCGTCGGAAGCTGATCCAGAATCCGCATCAGCTGGTAAAATTATATTGGACAGCACCGTAATGGTAGCCATTTCGTGTTCGGTAAAAAACTTTTCTGCTTTCAAAGCTTTGTCACGAGCCATCTCTTCCGGAGTTCTACCGTACCCACCACCGGCTTCCGCGTTCACATTATCAGCAGGTTTTTCTTTTTCTGCCGGTTCTGTTTTACATCCATTTAACACCAAACCGCCAGCGACTCCACCTAACAATATCGACTTTATAGTGTCTCTTCTATCCATAATATCTGAATTTTAGATGTTCATCTTTTTTAATTGATCAATAATAAAATCGGATGTCCTCCAGGAGAGCGCCAAAATTGTCCACGTTGGATTCTTATCCGCCTGCGACACAAATGGTCCCCCATCCACAACAAAGACATTGTTGACATCATGTAGCTGACAATTACTATTCGTCACCGAAGTCTTTTGATTGTCACCCATGCGCGTGGTTCCAACTTCGTGGATTATCCGACCAGGAGCGGCCAGCCCGTAGTCGCTATCAGCGCCTGGCTTATCTCCCAGCAATTCGGCTCCCATATTAGTCAGGATTTCTTCAAACGTATCCTGCATATGTTTGGCCTGTTTTACTTCCTGATCTGACCAGGTATAATGAAATCTTAAAACCGGGATTCCATATTTGTCCACTACATTAGGGTCAATTTCACAGTAATTGTCTTCTCTGGCGATACATTCTCCTCGGCCACTCATACCCACTACGGCTCCAAAGAAACGACGGGCATCTGCCTTTAATTTACTGCCATAGCCACCGGTCGTATAGCCGGTTGCATCCTTGACGAAACGATTCATATCACTTACACCGAAACCAAAACCATACGCCGGCATTCCCATTCCTCCCCAGACTTCGATATGGTAACCTCTGGAGAAATCCAGTTTTTTGTCATTCAACCACCAGGGCGTATAAACATGCATTCCTCCAACACCGTCTTCATTATATCTTCCTCGATTCATTAATGACGGTACAAATCCAGAGCGGGAAGCTCCAGTGGAATCATGCAGGTATTTGCCCATTACTCCGCTAGAGTTGCCCAATCCATTTGGATGTCTGGCACTCTTCGAGTTAAGTAAGATCCGGGCACTACTGCAGGCCGAAGCCGCCATAATTACCACTTTACTCTTGATTTTATACTCCTGCATATCCTCCTTATTGATGTAGGAGACTCCTGTAGCCTTGCCTTCATCATTAGTTGTCACCTCTCTGACAACTGAGTTGACAAACAGATCCACATTATTGGTCTCAAGTGCAGGAATGACCAGTACGCTACTGGAAGAGAAATCACCGTAGACCTGACATCCCCGGCTACATTGACGACAATAAAAACAGACACCCCTTTTTTTGTTGATTGGACGTGTCAAAATCGAAAGTCGCGCCGGAATTACCGGAATGCTGGATTTTGCTGCAGCTTTAGCATAGTACAGCTCATGTAATCGTGGTTTGGGCGGAGGTAAAAAATACCCATCCGGTTCGTTAGGTATTCCTTCCCGACTACCAAAGACTCCTACCAATTGATCCACTTTGTCATAATATGGCGCAACATCCTGATAACTGATCGGCCAATTATCGCCCATTCCATCATGATCCTTTCGTTTAAAGTCTAAAGGACCAAAACGCAGGGATATTCGACCCCAATGGTTGGTCCTGCCACCTAACATATGGGATCGAAACCAATCGAACTGTGTACCATCTTTCCTGGTATACGGTTCACCTTCAATTTCCCATCCTCCTAAGGCGGCATCAAAATCGCCAAAAGCTCTGGTACTTCCTGCTCCTCTTCTCGGTGATTGCCAAGGCCATTTCAGTTGTGTCTGATATTCCGGTTTTGCTGGATCAAAAAATGGCCCTGCTTCAACCAGAGCTACTTTTACACCAGCATTTGCTAGTTGATATGCAGCCATCCCACCACCTGCACCAGACCCAACGATGCATACATCGTATTCTTTTGACTGTTCTTTAATCTGCATTGCTATTAGTTTATCTCAATTTTATTCTTTTTTCAAATCAGCTGATTAAGTTAAGATTTATCTCGGCATTGTTTATCATCCTTAGTATAGAAATGGTCAGATTAGAAAAAGTATTGTCAGATGAATCAACAAATAATCCCCTTCAGAGAATGACGGACGGTACTTTTTTTTCATAGCTACCAATTGCTTTGATAATTGTAGTGATTCACCTTAAGACCATGAATATTACCTATCTGGTTAATTATGATTTTGCTATATTTAAGGAGCCCCTATACATAAAAAGTCTCGCTGATCATGAAAACTTTATTATGGATAGCAACCGTCGTTTTCTTCCTAATTTCCTGGTGGTGGTATGTTTGTCCCCATAAACAAGTATGTCCTTTTGGAAATTATAGTACAACCCATCAACCAATAAGCAGGGAAGACGATTCTCCTAAGTCAGAAACAAGCACATCACCGGTCACCACACCCGTCGTGAATATCGGTCCTCTAGTGTTCAACTGGTCTTCCGATGAGCCTGTCACCAATGCCGATTTTCCTAGATATCGAGATTCGTTGCTAGCTAATCTTCGTGATAATGATGTGCTGGAGATTCTCGGCGGATATTTTAATTCAGAACAAAATAATACCTCTTTTCCGGACCTGGGTATAGCAAGAGCAAATCAGATTAGAAATCTTTTTAAGGATTTACCTGATAGCCGATTTGATCTAAAAGGAGCAGTTTTTCAAAGAGAAGTGGGTAGTGAAAAGGACCGGCCATTCCTGGCTTCTCATTTCCGGCGGATTGTCAATAATGAATCTGTCAGGGAGGTTGAAGGGCGGATGGTTATTAACTTTCCCTATGCTTCCGATGAAATGTTGGATAATGCAAAATTGAATGACTACCTCAATGACTTAGTAACAAGGTTAAAATCTACGGAAGAGAAGGTAAAATTGGTGGGACATACGGATAGCTCAGCCGGTGCCAACCGAAATATGAGGCTCGGTCTGATGCGCGCTGATGCAATAAAAAATCTACTTATAAGAAAAGGTCTATCAGAGTCTCGTATTATTACGGAATCCAAAGGAGAAACAACCCCGATCGCCAGCAATGACACTTCCGAAGGTCGTAGATTAAATCGAAGAGTCGAACTGACAATCATTCCTTAATGAACTACAAATCAATTGACTGATGTTCACCATACTTCAAATTCAAAATCCGGTTTTGAGTCCAGGTACGGGCTCCTTCACCTCTCATTCGATAGAGATATTTATTATTTGTCTGGTAATGTTTTTACTGGGCTGGTTTCTGCACCACCTGATCTATTATGCACGGCAAAAGAACTTGATAGCCGAGCTAGAAGCCAATTTAAAGAGTGCCAGGACAAGAATCAATGACCTGGAAGGAGATCTGGATAGCTGTAATTCCGCGATGGTTAATGTGAAAGGTGAAAATGCTTCCCTGAGTACTAAACTGGCGAGATTGGAGGAAGATGTAAAAACCGGCAAACCGGTCGAGCTCCCACCTCTGGCGGTTAGTGCAGACTTGTCTACGGAAGAAGATATTGTATCCAGCCTAGCGGCTGATATAGTGGGTAGTGGTGGTACCGGTTTTGATGCAGATGGTGCCAAAGCGGTATTTGGTAGAAAGATAAAGGAAGACGACCTCAAAATCGTTGAAGGTATAGGGCCAAAAACCGAGCAACTGCTCAACAATTCCAGTATCCACACCTGGAGACAACTGGGAAATACTTCGGTGCCACAATTACAGAGCATTCTGGACAAAGCAGGAGATCGGTTCCAGCTATTAAATCCCAGTACCTGGCCAAAACAGGCTCGGATGGCAGCAGATGGCGAGTGGGTAAAATTGAGGGAATACCAGGACTACCTGGTAGGCGGGGTTGAGCCAGAAGGTCAAGCTCCTCCATCGAATCCCGATAGTTCTACAGCTCATTACATCATGGGCAAACGAATCACCAATGACGACCTTACTATTGTGGAAGGTATCGGTCCAAAAATCCAGGAGCTTTTACATCAGAATGGCATCAATACCTGGGCAAGTCTAGCTGATACCTCCGTTGGAAAACTTCAGGAAATTTTACATGCTGCCGGTGACCGTTACCGCATCCACAATCCTTCGACCTGGCCAAAACAGGCAGGAATGGCACACGAAGGAAAATGGGACCTTTTGAAGGAATACCAGGATTTTCTGGATGGTGGTAAGGAACCGGGTTAGTAATCTCTAAATCGAGTGCAGCATTTCCGCAGTAACTGATATTAGTGTCGAGATTATTTTTTGTCAGATCGAATCCTGATGCTGACCGACAACGTCAGTAAAAGCGAAACCGCGTATGGCCTTTGTCAAACAAGGCTTT
>JAGQWV010000716.1 GCA_020437045.1 Saprospiraceae bacterium
GCACCGTTTGTCTTGCCCAGATCAATTTGAAAGGACTAAAGCAAATAGGCACCGTAGATGAACGGTTTCAATCATATAACATAGAAATGTGTGAGGTAATTGGGGGCGATTTCTGGATTCCCTATGAGTTGATTGATTCAGTCAGAAGGACCTCGGGTAAGACCGGATTTGCGGCCCTGAAATGGAAAATCGAACCCATCAATCTCTATGAACAAAAGCTAAGAACCCTGGCTGCCGCTCTTGGACCGGTCTATGTCCGGGTCAGTGGTACCTGGGCAAACGATGTTTATTTTCAGAATAATGATGAACCGATTCTCAGCGAGGCTCCCGAGGGATTCAATAATGTACTTACACGTGCACAATGGAAAAGTGTCGTAGACTATTGCAAGGCCGTGAATGGTAAAATTGTCACCTCATTTGCCATTAGTGACGGGATGCATGATGCGAATGGCAATTATAAGATCGATCAGGTGAAAGATCTGATCGCTTTCACCAAATCCGTCGGTGGAGAAATAGCGGCGGCTGAAATGTTTAATGAGCCGACATTTGCCAGTCATGGAAATGCCCCAGAAGGTTATAATGCAGAAAACTTTGCCGACGATTTCACCGTATTCAATGGATTTGCTAAAAGTTATTATCCACAAATGCTGATCACCGGTCCGGGTGGCGTAGGTGAAGGTGGTATGCTCGGCACGGGCGCCATATCTTTTGATATAGCGACGGAAGATATTATGGCAAAACTTCCCCAAAATCCATTTGATGTGTTTACTTACCATTTTTACGGGGGCGTTTCCAAACGCTGCGGCGGCAATCAAACTCCTGAAAGTGTATTAACCCAGGATTGGCTTGGTAAGACGGAAAAAGCTCTGGACTTCTACGAGAAAATACGTGAGAAATATAATCCTGCTGCTCCTATCTGGCTCAATGAAACCGGTGAAGCAGCATGTGGAGGTGACCCACTGGCTTCGACCTGGGTGGATTGCTTTCGCTATCTGGAACAATTGGGAAGACTGGCTCAGAAGGGGGTTCAGTCTGTCATGCATAATACCCTGGCAAGAAGCGAATATGCATTGCTCGACCACGACACACATAATCCCAGACCCAATTACTGGGCCGCTTTGCTTTGGGCCCGCCTGATGGGAAATGAAGTGTATGAGAGTAATGCCCTAAGACCAGGTGTCGATATGTTTATTCACAATAAAAAGGGCAAAAAAAAGGGTAAAACGGTTTTAATCTTAAATACCCTCAACGAAAGTACCATGATATCATTACCCGCCTCCGCAAAACAATACCTGTTGACTGCGGACGAATTACTTACCAAAAAAATCAACCTAAATGGAGAAGAACTTCAGTTGAGGGTAAATGATGCGTTGCCGGACATAAAAGGCACTACCGTAAAAAAAGGAGACCTGTCACTCCCACCCTACAGTATCGTTTTTCTCACGTTCAAATAAACTTAGCGGACTAAAGAATATCGTTGCTACCATCCACTGTTCATCCTAAATTTCCGGCAAGTAGATGATCCGGACAGCCATCTTTTATCAATTGATATCGTTAAGTCAAGGACGAAATATTAAGCAAATCTTAAGAATCCACTAACCCAGTTTTTATGATTTAAGATCAATATTTGAAAAATGAGAATCTTAATTGTTGAAGATGAGCATGGCATTGCTGCCTTCCTCAAACAAGGTCTGGAGGAAGAAGCATACGCAGTAGATATTGCTGATGATGGCAAAAAAGGATTACACCTGGCCTTATCCGGAGAATACGATCTGCTGTTGCTCGATTGGATGCTACCCGGAATCAGTGGCATCGAACTTTGCCGGCAATTTCGCAAGGAATTTAATGATACACCCATCATTTTTCTGACGGCTAGAGACACAGTTGATGAAACCGTTTTTGGATTGCAGGCGGGAGCTAATGACTATATAAAAAAGCCATTTCATTTTGAAGAGTTACTCGAACGAATTAAGGTGCAATTAAGACCGAAATCGGGAGATCATAGTCTTTTTACCCTGGGTAATATCACATTAAACACAGATACGCACCAGGTTTATAAAGAAGAAAAAGAGGTAAGTCTTACCCAAAAAGAATTTGCCCTTTTGGAGTTTTTATTACGTAATAAAGGAAAAGTGTGCCGACGAACCAGAATCATTGAAAGTGTATGGGATATCCATTTTGAATACAACACTGGCATTATCGATGTGTATATCAATTCGCTGCGAAAAAAACTACAATTTTCGGACGATGAAAATTACATTCAAACGGTGCGCGGAGTTGGTTATATCGCTCAGGAAAAATGAATTTGAGTTTTAAGAATAGAATTGCTTTATACTACATGCTGGCCACCGCCATTATCATAGCAATTGTATTTGGCGCTATCTATTTTACGGTTGTCAAATCCATCATGAATAACCTGGATAGAGATCTTTCTTTCGAAGCTCACAAACACAGTACTGAAGTTGGCATATCCCAAGATACCATTCAATTTATCAATAAAGCAGAATGGGAAGAACGTGAACATCGCGAGCTGCAAATTAATCCGGTATTTATTCAGCTGACGGATGCAGAGGGAAATATGATGGACAGGTCTCCCAATTTAAAAGAGTCATTCCTACCTTTCGACAAATCAGGATCAGATCATCATTTTAATACGCAATTAGATAACCGGCCAATTCGCCAGATCCAATTACCACTGAAAAAAAATGAAAAAATCACCGGATATATTCTGGCGGCCATTCCCCTGGAGTCCGCACAGGCTGTCATTATGAAATTGCGGAGTGTTCTTAAAATTTCATTTCTGCTTATTTTATCTGGACTCTATTTTATATCCCGTTTTCTTGCCGGTCGAAGTATTTTACCCGTACTCAATATCAGTGATACCGTGACCAGAATAACTCAGCAAAATCTCAAAGAAAGGATTGAAATTCCCCACCACAGAGACGAGATTTTTGATTTGGCATCTAATTTTAATGCACTGCTGGATCGAATCGAAAATGCATTGGAACGGGAAAAACAATTTACTTCAGATGCTTCTCATGAATTAAGGACGCCATTAGCCACCATTCGGGGCACGCTCGAGGTTTTGGTCAGAAAGCCCCGTTCAGCTCACGAATACGAAGAAAAAATCCAATACACCCTTCAGGAAATTAGCCGCATGACCACCATTCTAGAGCAATTGCTATTATTATCGCGTCTCGAATCCAATATTGTGCTTCATCAAAAAGATTTCATTCAATTACCGGATATTATTGAAGACGCACTGATACGGTTTCGCCAGCAAATCGAACAAAAAGATCTTTCCATACAATTTGATTTCGCTCTTGATAAAGATCTGAAAGTGCCACAATATTATAGCAGTATTCTGATCGATAACCTCTTAGGAAATGCCATTAAATATTCATACGAAGGAAAGACCATTAAAATCAAAGCCTATGAAGAAAATGGCAGGGTGGTCTGTATCATTGAAGATGAAGGTATCGGCATAAAAAAAGAAGATCAGGATCAGATATTTCAGAGCTTCTATCGATCGGAGGCACTGAAGCACAAAGAAATAAGGGGAACCGGATTAGGCCTTTCCATCGTAAAAAAATGTGCTGCAGCCATACAGGCTGATTTAAAAGTAGAAAGTGCTCCGGAGGAGGGTACGATCATGACCCTCACATTTAGCAATAAGAATATTA
>JAGQWV010000717.1 GCA_020437045.1 Saprospiraceae bacterium
TTTACATTCTCTTTAAAAAGCCTAACTACTTCTTTTCGATTATTTTTGGTCGATTCCGCTTTTATCTGTTTTAAAAGCAATTGACTGGAGCTATCCAGTGGAGCTGTTTGAGCTTCCATTTGACCCAGTATCAGGAAAACGGCCAGACAGGCCATCAGTAGATCGGTGGTTCGCAATGGTTTCGAATTAAGTTAGGTATCAGTTCGTCGTTATATATACCAACGTATGTAATGACCAAACCAATTCACGCTTAACAGAATTTAAGATAAATGTAGCGGACGGGGAGATCAAATAGCTAAATAGCACGATCAAATGAAAGTAAGTAATCTTGCTAAAAATCGAAAATATCTAACTTGGTCCTCAGTCTTCGATTTTCATGTTGCAAGTTTTCAACTTTATCAAGAAGCTGAAAAATCACGGCAATTCCCTCGGGATTTATATCCAGGTCTTGTTGAAAGCGAATAATTTTTTCTAATCTCGGGAGGTACTCCATTTCGATGAAGAATTCATTTTCATAGTAGACAAACTCGAGCAAATCATTTTGATCAAGCGTATCAAAAAATGACCTTTCCAAATGATAGTGTTTGCAAACTTCTGAAACTAAAATCAGGTTTTCATACTTCATTTTCGGTGCAATTTTTCAAGATTTTCAAATAGGGCTTTCTCCTCACTAGTCAGTTTTGTAGGAATAGTTACCTGAAATGTGAGAATTAAATCACCGAATTCACCTTCCTTTTTATACTTGGGAAATCCCTTGCCAGATAATTTAACTTTTGTACCGTTTTGGGTACCTGGTTTGACGGCCAGTTTAACTTTCGATCCATCAAAAGTTTCGACAAAAACAGGTCCTCCTAATACTGCCGTATATAGACTAATTTCTTTTTTCAGATGTAAATCGTTACCGTCTCGCTGAAATGGTCCATTATTAACCAGGTGGAACTTGATAAACAAATCTCCCGCAGGCCCACCATTTACCCCGGGACCACCATAGCCTCGTATTTTAATTTCCTGCCCTTCCTCCACACCTGCCGGAATAGTAAGCCGGATGCTTTTACCATTGATATTAATTGTCTGTTTTTGGGTGCGGTAAATGTCCTTAAGGTCAAGGGTAAGTTCTGCCCGAAGATCTTGTCCCCGAAACCGGCCACTGCTCTGACGAAAAGAACCAAATCCTCCGCTTCCACCAAACATGGAATTGAAAAAATCTGAAAAATCTTCCCCTTGAAACTCACTGTAATTTGCACCCCCACTCCTTTGAGAACTGGCGCGACTCCGGGATTGTTGTTGGCGGGCAGCTTCCTCAAATGCCTCCGCATGTTCCCAATCTTTCCCGTATTTATCGTACTTCTCGCGTTTCTCCGGATCACTTAACACCGTATGTGCTTCATTAATCTGCTGAAACTTATGTTTCGCGTCATTATCGTCCGGATGGAGATCGGGATGATATTGCCTCGCCAACTTCTTGTAGGCCTTCTTTATAGTCTTGGTATCTGCGCTTCGATCCACACCCAAGACTTTATAATAATCGATATATTCCATAGATGCTAGTGTACAAATATATAGACAAAAGATGGGAAACTTTGGTTTCGATTATTTTATGACTTGAGTCACATCTTCAGATTGGGATAATTTTTTAAGCTGGATTCTGCTTTTGGAACATACTGAAGCACAAAATGGTTAAAGGATTGTCACATGTCTTCTACTTTTGCAGATGAAATATCGCTAACAAACGAATGCTATCAGATGAATCTTAGTCGTTCCCAAGATTTATTTTTACCTCTGCGGTACCTACCATTCTTCCTGTTTTTAATATGGATAAGTACCTCAACTTTTGCCCAGATCAGTAATGAAGATTTAAGGACGCGGGTCACATCAAACAAGAATGACCTTCGAGGCCCTTACAAAGACATTCGTTGGTTTTGTAAAGATGGCAGTATTCGTCAGCCCCGCGATCCATGTCCGGAGGAAGGAGGTCATCAAAGAGCCCGCTATAAAGACGAAGTGATAGAACTCGGCACGAACCAACATATTTATTTAGGGCAGATTCTGGCAACAACCGCATTTTCGGACTTCTGGGACCGCGAAAACAACAATTCCAGGATGAAACAATACATCCTGGAGAGATACTTACAATCAATCGATGATGGTTGGATTTCGCAAAAAGCAAAGTTTTATCGAGGTGCCATTCAGCGTGAAGATGAAATAGCCTGGGGATCAGATTTTCTGGTATGGCTCTTGGAAAATAAGGAAATCCCCAAACAACAATTTTTTCTGATCAAGCAAGCGACAAGGTTTATCCCCCATTATGAAGAAGAGACACGAGCTGGTAATATTCGTTCCATTTCAAAAAATTTGTCTGACTCGATACCGGAATTTCAAAACCTTCGTATTAAGATTCATGGTCAACCTGAAGCAAGTGACATTGATGAAGTGAAAGCATTTTATCGCAGTCATCAGGTACAACTCAGTAGTAAACAAAAGGGAGAAATAGAGACCCTGATCAAGGAAATGGAAGCCACCTACAAACCAACGGATTTGTCGGAAATTCAGAAATTGATCCATAAAATTCCGAAAGATCGAACCTATCGTCAAGATCTTCTACAATATGTGGAACCCTATCTCGAAAAAGATCCGGATCAAAACTTTACCCTGCAAACCGCTGAAAAATTGGGTCAATTGCGGTTAGAAATACTTAATGAAGAAAGTGCCAGGGTCCGCCTGATATTATTCGATGTCGCTAATGCCCTTGAGGATATATACTTTCTGCAGAGTACCAGATGGAAACCAGAGACGCCTCAAGAGCTAGGTGAAAAAATTTGCTATACCGCGAAAGCTGCGATGGGTTGCGGATATTTGGAAATCTGGGAATGGGACCAGATCGAAGGTAATTTAGCCAACTACAGCAATAGCGAAATGGTGCTCTCTGACCTCCAAAATCTAGCGCATAGCGCTAATGCAGCGCTCCAATGGAGCAGTAGTATGGTGGGTGGCGTTTATAATGACATTGTTTCTCTTTATACCGCATTTGAGCCACTGGCCGAGGGTTTTATCGATGACAAGATTCGTAGTTCCATCCTTTTACCCCTTGGAAGTGCTGTCGGGCAATTAAGTGATTTCACCAGTTCTCAATCTAATTTGTCCAATCAAGTTTTAGATCTCAGCAACCAAAATAATATACGTGGATTAAATCCGGGAATAGCCAAAGGAAAATTAGAAATCATAACCGGTACGGTGCCAGATGAATTAGACAAAACTAAAATTTATGTATTCCATCATCCTCCCTCGGACCTAAAACCGGTGGCAGGGATTATGACAGTCAATGAGGGCAACATGGTGTCGCATGTACAATTATTAGCCAGAAATCTAGCTATTCCCAATGCCAGTATTTCTGCAGAAAATCTGAATCAACTGGTGAAACACAACCATCAGGAGGTCTTTTATGCTGTTGCCAACAATGGTCGGGTTATTTTAAAAAATTCGGCAAGCATGTCTGAAGATGAACGACAACTATTTATCAAAAAAGAAAGGAAAGAAGAAAAAGTAAAAGTTCCCGTTGAAAAAATTGATCTGCATCAACAATCAGTTATAAATATGCGATCAATTGACGCTACAGCCTCCGGCAAAATTTGTGGTCCTAAGGCAGCTAACCTGGCTCAATTAAAAACACTTTTTCCCAATCATGTGGTAGAGGGAATTGTACTGCCTTTTGGAATTTTTCGGGCACACCTCGATCAAAAAATGCCATCCCGTGATCTTTCGTATTGGGAATTTATCCAAAAAAGTTTTGAACAGTCGGACAGTGTACGTAAGCACCAAAACAGTGAATCCGCGGACAAATTTATTTTAGGAAAATTAAGTGAGCTTCGTGAAGCTATCAAACAGATTCAATTTTCCGATGCATTCGTTCGTGACCTTGAACAAGGTTTTAAAAATGCCTTTGGAAAGGATTTAGGCTCCGTCCCGGTCTTCTTAAGAAGTGACACCAACATGGAAGATCTTAAGGATTTCACCGGCGCCGGTCTCAATCTAACTGTTTTTAATGTGGTCAGCGTCGAAGAGATTTTCAAAGGAATTAGAGACGTGTGGGCATCACCTTATACAGAGAGAAGCTTCGGTTGGCGCCAACGCTATTTAATAAATCCGGAAAATGTTTTTCCTTCGATTCTGATTATCCCCAGTGTGGATGTCCAAGCCTCCGGGGTGATGATAACCAAAGGAGTTAATAATGGACAGGCTGACGACATCACCATTGCCTTCAGTCGTGGCGCCGGAGGAGCGGTTGATGGTCAGGCGGCAGAATCATATTTACTTCACCATAATGGCACAAATGAACTACTGGCTCCATCAAGAGAAACTAAATACAGAAGACTGCCTCCAACCGGGGGTACCAGTACTAATTTTGCCACCTTTAATGAGCGAATACTTTCTGAAAGCAATTTATTTCAACTTCGGCAAATAGCGGCCGAAATAAAAAAAATAATGCCGGGTCATTTACAATTATCGGATGGTACTCCCATGGACGTAGAATTAGGTTTTAAAGACAATGCCATCTGGCTTTTCCAAATAAGACCTTTTGTCGAAAATAAAAATGCGCAAACGATAAATTATCTCGAGAAACTGGCGCCACAGAAATCTGATTCGAAAGTGATTAAAATGGCAAGTAAAATTTAATGGAAAAATCGCTTTACAAATATATTCTAATTGGTCTATTAAGCTTGAATTGGTTAATGGATTCAGCATTCACTTATCCAATAGATGGTTATAGCATCACTGGAATACGTAGGTTGCTTTATCTGGAAATGGTTCTTAATGGAGCGCTGAAAGGTAATGCTCCCATATCTGGAGCACAAAAAGAACTCCGGGAAATAAAATTAAATTTATTTGACACCGACAAAGGTGATAGTCTGAAGGCGCTACCCACTCCCGACCCTATATTTCAAAAATCAATCAGTACGCTCTTTCCGAATCTGGATGAAAGCTATTCGATATGTATTATGGACATCACCAAAGGACGCCCCGTGCGATACGCGGCAAGACAAGAAGATAGAGGATTTCAGCCCGGCAGCGTAGGAAAACTCGCTGTCCTGACCGGATTTTTCACTGAACTGGCTAAAATATATCCATACTCATTCGAAGAGCGCCGGAGTCTGCTTAAATCAAAAATGGTGCGCTCCGGAAAATGGGGACTCTATGATGAACATACCGTCCCTTTCTTTAATCCCGAAACCAAGACGCTGACCAAAAGACAAGTGCAGGCAAAAGACATATTTTCATTGTACGAATGGATAGATCACATGGTCTCCGTGAGCAACAATGGTGCCGCAAGTATTGTCTGGAGAGAAGCTATCCTGATGCGTACTTTTGGCACTGCTTACCCGTTGATAACCGAGGAACAGGCAGATTCTTTCTTTCAGGCTATGCCTAAATCCGAACTTTCAGAAATTGCCAGAATGGTGGTCAATGATCCTCTCCGGGCTTTAGGCATCAGTGAAGACGAATGGAGATTGGGACAATTATTTACCTCTGGAGGGACGAGCTACATACCTCCCAAAGGTGGTAGCATTGGCAGTCCTCAGGGACTGATGAAATGGATGTTGGCACTCGAGCGTGGAGCGATCGTCGATGTGGAGTCGAGTCTGGAAATGAAAAGACTCTTGTATATGACCGATCGACGTATTCGCTATGCTGCTAATAATAGCCTCCGTGATGCTGCTGTCTATTTTAAATCAGGTAGCCTCTATAAGTGCGATCGCACGACCATGCCAGACTGTGGAAAATATCAGGGTAATGTGCAAAACTTTATGAACTCCGTAGCCATTGTCGAACACACTGATGGCACAACTTATTTGGTTGCTTTAATGAGTAACGTACTCCGAAAGAATTCAAACATCGATCATAATGTTCTTGCAGGCAGAATTGACAAAATTGTAGCTCAATACCCGTGAATTAGGTCTTAAAGTTTCCCTGGAAGGAGCATTACTGTGATCAATAGCTTTTAAATCCGGAATAAAATTAATGGCTTTCATCTACTGAAATCCCGGAGAGAAAATTATGCAATGGTTCCGTTAGATCTCCGGTTTGTTGCAGGAGGGACAGCACGAATGATACGGTTTTATCTATTGAATCTATCGATGATAGAGGAAGCAGCTTTAATTCACCATTTTCCAGAAAAAGCTGCATATCCATATAGCTTCTTTTCTCCGCGGAATCCGGTAAGCGATCTACACTAAAAGAGAGGTAATTCGGTTTATCTTGTACTAGAAAATCATTGCGAGAATCGTTTTCTGATTTGATAGGTGGAGACATCAGGTACAGCCATAAATGTGATTGTTCCAAACATTTGCTCATTTCATTTTCCAAAATTCCATTTAATTTCTTTGAAGATGCCATGGTATAATCCTGCGTGGAAAAATTTGCTTTTGCATATTCGGTCAAATGGAACAGCGAATGAGCAATCATGGAAAAATAACGGAACTGACTCAACAAGTGTTGTTTTGATTTTTTTCGGTAAAAATTAAGCGTAGGTCGTTCTCCTTTTATTTCCACCAAAGCCCGCAAAACAGAAAAATGAACACCAGGATTATTTTCCTGCAGTAAGGTAAATAAAAAGTCGACGGCCATTTGTCCGGGGAAGTGTTTTATTATTTCAGGCACATTCTTAAGAATATCACGACTGACCCGGGCAGGTCCAATGTACTGCATAATCGATCCAATGATTTCATCTCCATAATGAATCAAAGCAGAAATTGCCGCTTTTTCGTTAGATTTTTCGCCCAACATTTCAATTAATCCGGGTATAAAATAAGGATCTAAGGTGTTGCCAGCCGATTTAATCGCAGTATTACGAATTTCCAGATCAAGATGGGTCATAAAACGATCTATCAATGAAAACAAAAGAGGATCCTTCACATATCCAGCTGCCTTCAACAAATAAATCGTATAAAGTTTTCGTACTTCAGCTGATCTCGTCGCCAACTCATTGAATTCCCATAATAATCGATCACTTAATTTAAGTTGTTTCGCCAGGTGGTGATTCTCCCTCACTTCTTCAGCAATGCTCACCAAAAGGGGTAGATAAATCTGGTAATCTTTAATTTCAAGATACCTTCTGATAAAGATAGCCGCAGATTTACCTGAACGGGATATTAAATAAGAAAACGCTGCAACTCTCACAGACAGCGATTTACTTTGCAGAAAAGGAGCGATCATTTTGGAGAGATTCTCATGGGGCAATAAGTACAGATTTCTAATTGCCTGTTCCTGCACTTCCTCGTGGGGATGTTGTAAAAGCTCCCGAATAGGCTCTAAAAATCGTTTATCTGGCTGAATTCTCAGCTGCCTCAATACCGATATAATCTGCGCATCATTCCCCTCCCTGAGGATATTTCTTAGATCACTGACCAATGAATCGTTCTCCAGATCAATGGCCAGGATCTCTTCCCTGGAGAGATTCTTAAGATTCTTTTTAAAGGCTTGCAAATACGAAATCCGTACCCTCCTGCCAAAATAAAACCATAAGCCTAATAGCAAAAGAATGATACCCCCGATAAATTCAATCGAAAGATTTAAACTGTTCACCAGGAATATTAAAATCAACCCACCGGCGCCAGTAGCTACACTGTCAATTACTACATCAATAAATATTTTTACCTGATTTTTAATTTCCGGTGGAATAGGAACCACCAAAAGTTCAAATGTTGCCCGGTTAAGTGACTGTTTGAGACTTGCATCGCTACTTTTAAGGATGACGGCGCTCCATAAGGAAGGAACAACCAATACTAAAACTGCACCAATTAGGATACTTGCCGGAAGCAAAAATATTGACCCACCAATGCCGATCTTATTGACAATTTTTCTTGTTAAGATCAATTGAATGAGCAACGAGAAGACATTAAAATTTGAAAACCAAAACCCCAGAAAAGCCGTGAGTTCATCCGGATCGGTGATAATGGAAGAGGTAATCGCACTAAATTGATAATCAACCAATTTAGCAACAACTACACTTATCGCAATAAGCACACTTAAGTTAGTGAGATGTTTCGACTTTCGGATCAAGAAAAGCGGATGATCCAGTTTTGGTATTTTTTTCCGCCGCTGAAATCTGGTTTGAGATGATAAGACAAATTTTTGCCATATGTAGTGAGTGGTAGGAATACAAATGAATAGGATAGCTGCGGCAACAAAAATCAGGTTTTCGCTACCGAGAGGACCAGCCAGCAGGGTGGTAATATATCCTCCCACAATCCCCCCTCCGATTGCACCGGCACCGATAAATCCAAATATTCTTTTGGCCTGACGAACATTAAAAATCACATTGGCAAGAACCCAGAATTGCGAAACTGACAAGACGGCAAAAATAGCCACCACGATATAAAAGGTATAAAGTATCCAACCAGATACGGCACCATGACGCAATAGAAATCCGAACAAAATAAATAGGAAAACCGATACATATAGGGTGCCGTGAATAATGCGGTTTAAATTGATGCGCCCCAGGATCTTCGCATAAAGGGATGATACGGCAATTGCCACAACAGCAACCAGGAGATAGGCCAGGGGAAGTTTACTCGCTCCAAGTTCGGAAAGAAAAATTCCGGTGACCGTAGGTTTGACAATCAGTAAGGTGGCAATGATTAAAAAGAAATTAAGCTGCATGAGCAAGGCACGTTCATGCTCACCTTCCCGGATATCAAATACCTTCTTTAGAATCGTCAAAAGGGTCGATCTCATCGCTATCAGCAGGGTACTAACCTATAACTTCAAAATGAAGATATGTGTTTGCTTCGAACGTATCAAAGAAGCTTATACCAGACTTGCAAAAGTACTGCTGATTACTTGCCTAAATCTGAAGTCGATGCCGATGTGTAATCTTTGATCGCAAGTACTTTCTCAGCGACATTTACCATATCCCGGATGATTTGCTCACCATGGGCATCTTCAGCCAGTGCGACAAGAATATAACGTCGCTGTGGATTTTCATCCCAGACAAGGGCAGAATCTGCATGGTAAATTTTCCAGGAGCCGGATTTGCGATATATATGTGCTTCAGGAGCTATTTTATCCAACGTATTGACAAATTTGTGGTGTAGCGCAGGATTGTCCATGATCTCCAGCATTTGTTGAGATCGCTGATGATTTACCAATTGACCCATCGCCAGCATATAATAAAAGCGGCAAACCTGTGACACGGATGCGGCGTGACTAAGACCCTTTATCGGATCCGGATACCGGGGACCAGCAGCAGCATAGCGTTTACCTACCCATAAACCACCTCCTTTGCTCTTGTCATACAATTTATAGTGAGGATCCGTCAAAACCTGTTCGATTTTCTGATATCCTAATCGATCAATCATTCGGGTAGATGCATGATTATCAGAATAGGAAATCATCCGGTTTAGGTCATTTAAAATTTCATCACTCTCCTTTAACTCACCTTTGTCCAATGCATCCATACTGGCCAATAAAATGGCGATCTTGGGTAAGCTGGCGGCATACATCATTTCATTACCATTCAACCGGGCAAACCGAGGTCTTCCGGGATCTTTAAGATCCACCAGACCAATAGCCAATTTTTTCCTATTCACCAGACTCTTCCATTCTGGATTGGCATTGACCACTTTTTGTAAGCTGGATTGGAGATCTGTATCCACAGAATTCTTTAATTGGGCGACACTACTGGTCTCCGGCAGCGCTAGTGGAAGAGATTCTTGAGCCACCAGCGAAAAATTCAAAACAAGGATCATCAAAGCACTGGAAAAAGACAGATTGAAAATCTTCATAAACTGATTTACATAATCAAAAATGTATGATAAGGTTCCAAACGGCTTTCAAGTGTAATTGCTGAATTGAAGGTGTATAGCCAAATTGATACCAAAAATCAAAAGTCAAATACGTTTGACTGGTTTCAAATCTAAGCTGATTTTACTGAGACGCAATGTCGAAATATTTTATTGTAAGTTTTGTTAAGAGAGTAATAAAATTTTTGATCAACACAAGACCTTGATCACAAAACAATCCGTCAAAAGTATCTTGCAAGTGGAAGAACTTGTAATTTAGTCTGGCCAAGTTCAGTGAAAGCGTACATGCAAAATGCCTTAATACACCGGCAACAATTCAAAATCCGGGGCTACGATGTCGGTATCTCCATGCAAACAGACATCCTCTCCATGATCAGGATTCTCCATGATTCAGCAGTAGATCAGGTCATTGATCTAGGTTTCTCAGCGTTACAACTTGCCCCCAGGAGTCTGGCATGGGTACTGGTACAGCAATATCTTGAGATTTTGGACAACCCCAGACTGGGCGACCTGGTCGAAGTTGTAACCTATCCATCGGGTACCGACAAAGTATTTACTTACCGGGACTATTATATGTTCTCTCAGGAGGGGGCCCTTTTGGCTCAAGCCAGCACCACCTGGATTCTGATGAACACAGCCCAACGTCGTATTAGTCATTTCCCCGATGACATATCTGCAATTTTAGATAAGACCAATGAATTAGAGCACTTGGATAGATCTCCTGATATTAAAAACCTTACACTTGATCAGGAAATGCAAAAAATATATGAAGCAAACTACTTTGAACTGGATTTTAACGGGCATATAAGTAACCATTATTTTTTCAAATGGATACTGAGTGCGATTCCCACAGTCTTTTTGCTAAATCATCAATTGAAAACGCTCAATGTTAAACTGAAAGGTGAATGCTTTGCAGAAGATCAGATTATCTCCCGGTATTACTTTGTCTCTCCGCTGGAGATCCACCATTTGCTCATACGCGATGAAAAACCGATAGCATCAGGTATTTCCATATGGAAAACAATTCGGTGATAACCCCTTACAACTGTTTAAGTATATTACCAATGTCCGTCTGGAGTTGACTCGATTTTGTCTTTCTTGCTAATTCGGTCAGTACAGACTTTGCATCAGAACTATTGCCCATCTGCAGATATGCCATAGCCAGGTACCATTCCAACGTTTGTTGATAAAGATCATTTACGGGTTGCTTACGATATTTTTCCAGTAGTCTTATTGCCTTATCCGTTTTATCTTGTTGTAGTAGTGAAATCGTCCAATAGAGATCCAATAACGGTGATGGTATCAAATCCGGATCCAGGTTACCTAACTCTTGCTCCACTACAATCCAGTTATTTTGTTCATATGCCTGCACTAATCTTTCAGTTCCTTCAGCATCTCCCCGCTGACTTAATACCATGGGATAAGGACGAAAAAAGTCTGTGTACAGTTGTTGAGGACTCTTACTGGAGGTTGGTTTCCAAATCAGAAAAATACCCAATAGTACGATCACTGACGCGGCCATCAATTTCAGCGTTAAATTTCTAGCCCGCGGATTCCTGACGGAATTACTGTTTAATATATTCCGGGTATTAGTAAGAAAAACTTGGGCATGATGATCTTTAATACTATTAAAAATCAGTTGTTCTTCAAGAAATTGTTGCCTAAAATCATCATCTTTCTGGCAACGTGCTTCCAGGCTCTTTTTTTCTGCACTTGATAAGTTTCCGACCAGGTAGTCTTCGATCAATCTCTGATCTTCTGTCATTTGGTTAGATGGTTTTTTAGTATTTGGGATGCTATTTCCTTCAGACTTTCTTTACACAAATATTTTTTCCTTTTGGCGTAATCTATGGAAGTATTCAACAGATCCGCGATTTCCTGAGAAGATTTTCCATCAATGTAAAATCGCAGGACTTTCTTGCAATCACTTCCCAGTTTTTCAAATGCCTGCAGGTAAACATAATAATGAATGTCCTCTTCTTCAATGATAACCTCAGAATCTTCGATCGATTCGACCTCTCTATTCCTTTTCTTAAGATGCTCATACCATCTATTTCTGTACATCACCCTGAAGTATGCCTCCAGATTCGCGATTTCTTGGGCATCAGATTTCCTGAGATATCGATACAAATAGTAAAGACATTCCTGAAAGAGATCTTTTGCATCTTCAATATCACCCCGGTTATTTCGGACAAAACTCAATAAACCGGGGAAATATGCATGATATATCTTTTCAATCGCCTCTTTCTTACCCGCTGCAAGCTGCTCAAGAAGTGATTCTGTATATTTTGAATCACTCCTCATTAATAAGTACGAATTTTATCTAAAAAGTGACAAATCATCCGGACAAAGTTAGTGAATATGAATTCTGATGCAACGAAAGCTACATCTCCCATGATGCCTCGGAAGTGTTAAAATGACTCAATCATGACCGCTCATCCAAAAGCAATTTCTAATTTTCTCAGCTTAAAGAATTTTAATGTTTTTAAAATTCCTTCCCCGTATTGCATCGATACTTGTCCTGTTCTTTGGTTTTTTAAACCTGTCCGCTCAGACGATTGATACTTCAGAATTGAATGAATGGGTGAAACAGGCCAGGAAATCCCAACACAACTATGATTTTAAGCAATCCACTTACTGGTTCCGGAAGGCGGTCAAAGCCTACAAGGAGATTGGCGGTGTCTGTCAGACATTCTCCATGGAAAATCAAATAGCCTATAATTACCTGGATCAGGAGCAGGGGCCAGAAGCAATCCACCTTATTGATTCGCTGGTCAAGTCATTCACTACCCAATCAGATTGTCAAGATACCCTGACCAAGATTTCGCTCCTCATGACCCAACACATTATCTATCGGGATTTGAATCGAGCTGATGCATCCAAAAGACCACTCGACGAGGCCAGGGAACTTGCAATTCAGATGAATGATTCTGTTTGGCTGGCAAAAATCTATAACAATTATACAGCCTACTACGGACAGCGAGGAGCAAATTACCTGGCTTTGGAATACGCCTCCCGGTCTATGGAATTAAAAAGACGAGTGATGGACCGCGATGACCCTTCCTTCCGACGGGGGCTCTTTACCATGGCCAATTATGCGGAGCGGATTGGTCAGTATGAAACAGCCTATCTCTATCTCGATTCTATCATTTCGCTTTACCATGGTCAAGAGATGGGAGACCTGGCAGATACATATCACCTTCTATCCTTAATTTGCTGCCGGAAAAAGGATTATGAGATCGCCCGGAAATATGCAGAATTGGCCCTTGATGAATTCATAAAACAAAGTGGTCCTTCTTCACGGTCTGCCTCCTTTGGGTATCAGGAAGTGGGAATGGCACTTACCGGTCTGGAAAAATATCGAGAGGCACTACCAAATTTTGAAAAAGCATATGCCATCCGGCGAGAGATTTTTGGCAAAGATGATCGCCTTACCTTAAGTTCATTATCCCAACTGGTCAAAACACAGATTCAGTTGGGAGACACCCTCAACTCCATCGACCGCTTTAAGGAAGTGGTACAAGCATTTACCCGAAAATATGATATCAGCGAAGCACCAAAATATGCCCTTAACTTGTTGGATCTCGGCACACTTTATGCCGAGGCAGGGCTCTTAGATTCTGCACTGATCTATTTTTACAGGGTACAGCAAATCGCCGAATCTTACTATCCTGTTCGAGATCGAATTCATAGCCAGACGCATTTGCAACTAGCGCGCTATGGTCCTTTACAAACCCGCGATCACCATATTCATCAAGCCCTCTTCAGTTTACTGGGAGACTCTTCTCTTTATGCTTTAAATCGAAGGACATTAGCTTTTGCCAGTGACAAATATGCAGTACTTCAGGCCTTTTATATTCACGCGCAAAATCTATATGAACTATTTCAGAATACGAAAAACTTCCAATATCTCAAAGATCTGCTGACCCTGGAACCGCAGTTTTCAATGATTAAAAATGAAATATTCAATCAATTTCTTGCATCTAAATCAGTGATAGAAAGTGCTCCCATAATCCGTGAAATTGGTCTCCTGCGTCTGCGTAGCGCCTGGGTACTCTATCAACAAAATCATGAGGAAGCTTACCTTGATCTGGCCTTGAGAGCCATGGAGGAGAGCAAAAATATTTTACTCCAAACACAATTATTCGAAAAGAATCTGAAAAACCTGCTACATCTACCGGATTCATTGGTGCAACGGGAAAGAGAACTCTACTTTGAAATCAATAATCTCGATTATGTATTAAAGGAGAACCCTTCTGATAGTCTTAGGGAACATAAG
>JAGQWV010000718.1 GCA_020437045.1 Saprospiraceae bacterium
TAGTAGTCGATCGGAGCCTGTTGCCAGCTATCCAGTGCCTTGCCTCTGGCCACATCACCCATGATATCCAATAAAACTACTTCCTTCAAAAAATCTTTATGTGCCAGTACGTTGGCCACGGTGGCCCCAACATTTCCGGCACCAACTACAGTTACTTTACTCATGTGAATATAAATGGTTAATTAATCTACCTCAAATGTATTAATTTAATAGCTGAATATTGTGATCTGAGCTACCCACATTTCCTGATCAAAGGTAAAATTCATATGACATTTTTTTTGCATATATTTTTATAGTATTTTCGCAACAATTCAGTCAAAAATGGGTTATAGAGGTTAAACCTACCACTTTTGGCAAGTTTTATGGTTACAAAACCATAAAGCAGCGCTTATAATATCATAGATGATTGTTAACTTTGATTAATTAGATTTTATACTGGTGCATCGTATTACTTTCTCACTTATCGTAATATTCCTGATCCCAATGGGATTGTGGGGTCAAGAAAACGTGAATCCATGTGCAACTACCGGAGAATATCCTGAGTGGTTAAAAGGTTATCTTGAAAATCCCAATCGCCCTCGGGCTCGTAATGCAGATGAAGTGGTCTATCTACCAATGAGCATTCACAGTATTGGCAAAACAGATGGAACCGGACATTATCCTCTTCTAAAGATCCTGGAGTCGTTTTGTACCTTGAACAAAGATTTTGAGCCTTATAACATTCAGTTTTACTTGAAAGGTGAGATCGAAATCATAAACCGTGATTTGTATTACGATCATGATAATTATTCAGATGGCACCAGAATGATGCGTACATACAATGATCCTCTAACTATAAATACTTATATAACCAACAATGCACCAAGTAATGCGTGTGGTTACTACACGCCCTCAGAAGATGCAATAGTCGTCCGAAAACCTTGCCTGGGTATCTCCGGTCACACCTGGACGCATGAAGTTGGACACTGGTTGTCTCTTCCACACACTTTTTATGGTTGGGAAGGAAGAACTTATGATGCAAATGAAGAAACACCTGCATATTTGAGAATCAATGGTAAAGATACCTTATATGTGGAAAATGCGTTGGGTACCAACTGTACCAAAGCAGGGGATGGATTCTGTGATACACCGGCAGATTATCTGAGTTTAGGATGGTCTTGTAATGGAAACTTTCAGAGCATTCAGGTGCAAAAAGATCCATACGGTATCGATTTTCGATCGGATGGCTCAAACTTTATGTGTTACTCCACCGATGCCTGTCAATCGAAATTTAGTGATGAACAAATGGAGGCCATGCATGCTTATATCGAGCAGAGTAAGGCCTATTATGTAAATAATTCCATTCCAAGCAACAAAGTTTCGGACGACCCGATGACCTTTGAAGGCCCGGAAGATGGTGAAAAGGTGCACTATCAAAGCATAAAGCTACAGTGGAAGCATCATCCAAATGCCGACCATTATCTGATCAATATTAGTAAATTCAGTTTTTTTGTGACGATCGATTATGAGTTTATTGTCGAAGGAAATTCATTCACCGTCCCTGAGTTACCCGTCGATAAAACCTGGTATTGGAGAGTGAAGCCCTTTAACGCTTACGATGCCTGTGCCGGATTTACCGAAGCGGGAGGATTTACGACCTACGATATCACCGACATCGATGAAATTAATGAAAGTAATCGCCTGGAGATTTTTCCCACACTGATTGGATCGGGAACTGCAGCAATCAATATTGACTTCGAATTTTCTGATCTCCTGAATGTAGAGGTCGATATATATGGTGCCACCGGTCAAATGTTGAAACAACAACATTTTGCAAATCCCGGCCGAAGTCTTCAACAAGTGGATATAGCCGGGCTGACAGCGGGATTGTATCTGTTAAAAATTTCGACCGAAAAAGGGACTCTAATCAAACGTATCGCTATTCAGTAATTTATCTTTAAGAAGACTGGTTTTTTGATTCCTTGCATGGTTTGAAATAGGGAGCAAAAAGGTACATTTGTGCAAAAATAGCATTAGATGAATTTGCACGAATATCAAGGGAAAGAATTACTGCAAGGCTATGGAGTGGCCATACAGCGTGGAATACTTGCCACATCCGTGGACGAAGCGAGTGAAGCCTATAAAAAGTTAAAAGAAGAAACAGGAACCGAATTTGCCGTAATTAAAGCGCAAATACATGCCGGAGGCCGTGGAAAAGGCGGAGGGGTAAAGTTGGCAAAGAATGCGGATCAGCTACAGGAGTTTGCCGGAAAGATTTTGGGCATGATGCTAAAGACTCCTCAAACGCCGGGAGGTATGGATGGCCCTGGCAAGTTGGTCAAGAAGATTCTCGTTGCTGAAGATGTTTATGCCCCGGATTTTGATGCATGTAAAGAATACTATATTTCGATCCTAACGGATCGGGAACGCCAGCGAAATGTCATCATTTATTCTACCGAAGGTGGAATGGATATCGAATCGGTTGCTGAGCACACGCCTCATCTGGTGCATAAAGAATATGTCGATCCGGCTCAGGGTCTATTACCTTTTCAATCCAGAAAAATAGCCTTCAATCTGGGATTGAGCGGGAAGGCATTTAAAGAAATGACGAAGTTCGTTACTGCCTTGTATAAAGCCTTTCTCGGTTCAGATGCTACCTTATTCGAGATTAATCCTTGCCTTAAGACAGGCGACGATCGAATTTTGGCAGTCGATTGTAAAGTGTCACTTGATGACAATGCACTGTACCGGCATAAAGATCTGGAAGCTATGCGCGATATCGATGAAGAAGATCCCACAGACGTGGAGGCTAAGAATTTTGGATTAAACTTTGTCAATTTGGATGGAAATGTTGGATGTATGGGTAATGGAGCCGGACTAGCGATGGCTACGATGGATATTATCAAACTGTCCGGTGGTGAACCAGCCAATTTTCTGGATGTTGGCGGAACAGCAGATGCCGACCGGGTGGAAAAAGCATTTAGAATCATACTGAAGGATCCCAAAGTAAAGGCGATTCTGATAAATATTTTTGGCGGTATTGTCCGGGGTGATCGAGTCGCAAAAGGAGTGGTGCAGGCATATAAAAACATAGGTAACATCAATGTGCCTATTATTGTCCGCTTGCAGGGTACGAATGCCGATCTGGCCAAAAAGATAATCGACGAATCAGGTCTATCGGTCCGGTCAGCCATCGAACTAAGAGAAGCTGCAGATATTGTATCCGAAGTCTTGGCCGAACAGTAAATCTCTCAGGGTAAATAAAAATTAGGATTATTTGAAAAAGTACTCACTCTACGAGCTTCAGGCATACCTGCAGAGAGTGATTGCATTAAATTTTCAGGAACCTCTTTGGGTCAACGCTGAGATTTTTCAAATCAAGGAAAACCGAGGTCATATCTACCTTGATCTTATTGAAAAAAGAGAAGATGGTGCAGAAGTAAGAGCGCAATGCTCCGCAGTTCTTTGGTCAAAGAATCGGATGAAGATACAGCAATCAACGGGTGATATACTCGACGAATTACTGTCTGAAGGTACCGAGGTAAGCCTGTTGGTTGAATTATCGTACCATACTGTTTTTGGCCTGAAATTGTCAGTGCTGCAGATCGATCCTAGCTACACGTTGGGGAAAATGGAACTTCTTAGGCAAGAAACCATTCTTCGACTGAAGAAAGAAGGCTTACTTACCTTAAACGGACAATTGACTCCATCACCAGTGTACCAAAAAATTGCCGTAATAAGTTCGGCGACCGCTTCAGGATACCTTGATTTTAAGGAGCATCTTAAGCATAATGAAATTGGATATTCGTTTGCTATGACGTTGTTTGACAGTGCGGTACAGGGGAGCATGATGGAAGATGCCATCATTGATCATTTTAGAAGAATAGATAAGTCGGAGACAGATTACGATGCCATCGTTTTGATTAGAGGTGGGGGTTCAAGATTGGATTTAGCCGGATTTGATCGATTTGGGATCTGCAAAGCAATTGCCACCAGCCGAATTCCGGTGATGACAGGCATTGGCCATGAATCGGACACGACCGTTGCTGACCTGGTATCTTACCGGTCATTTAAAACACCCACTGCCGTAGCGAATTACCTGATTGATCACAACGCTAAATATGAATCCACTATATTGGAATATTGGCAGTCGATTAAACACAGAGCCATGAAGCAAATGGCCCTGCAAAAAGAATTGCTCCGACAAAGAGACAAACAGGTGCATGTTTTAATGAAGCGAATTTTACATCAAAAGAATCAAGAGTTACTAATTATCTGGAAGTCTTGCCAGAAATTGATTTCTAAAATAATGGCTTTGGAAACTCAACGCTTAAAGCATCTAAATGAAAAAAGCGATTTATTAAATCCTAAGCTAATTTTGGCCAAAGGATATAGTCTCACATACAAAGGAGATAAACTAATTAAACATATTGCTGAACTGCAGACAGAAGATACCATTACGACAATGTTGCAGGATGGTATAATTACTTCCAATGTAAAAAAACTGTCTAATGGATAA
>JAGQWV010000719.1 GCA_020437045.1 Saprospiraceae bacterium
TGTTTACTTCAATGACACCGGGATCCGGAGTAATCATAAACTTGTCAATCCTGTTGTCCGATGGAGGATCATAACCCTCGATTATAATCTTTAAGCCTAACTCTTCTGTCGCCCTTTCCAAGCTGGCTACCAATTGGAGGAATGGCTCCAGCAGTGGCACGGGTGGAAGGAAAATATATAATTTACCATCTCTTACTTCCGCAATAATCGCAGTTTTAAAGACCTCCGTCGCCGTATGAAATTGATTGGCTTGAGCATCGTCTTTTTGGTTTACCAATGAAGGCAAATCCAAGTCGTCAGCGAAGAGACTCTTTTCTGGCTGTATATCCGTCTTTTTCTTTTTGGTCGCCTGAATTGAATTTAAGGGTAANNCGCAATCCGGCCGGTGAATTTCCCGGAATGAGAAAAAGATGCTTACGGCGAAAATCCCAGGCACAACTTCGCCAGAGACTCTCAGATTCATTCCATTCAATAGGTAGCACAAAGGCTACCGGATTATTCATACCCCGATCCAGGAGTTCCATCAATTTCTGTCGCTCCAGAGACTTTGACAAATCGGTTGCTAATGGATCAAATTCGATAGGAAGTTTAGATTCTTCCCAGAGAAAGTAAAAAGGATCTTCATAAGCCGGCATAATCAGAGCTGGGTCAAGGTGCAAAGATTTGCTCATCTGGGTCAATAAATCCTTGCCACTTTTTTGGCTGTAAGCATAATGCTGTGACAAATCGGCAAACAACCCACTATTCTGCCAGATAGGTAGATTGTCTTTTCGCCAAAAGCATGACAATTTCCATCTGGGCAAAGGTTCCCCCGGATACCATTTTCCCTGTCCGACCTGAATCAAAGATCCACTCCCGAAATGCCCTCGCATGCGAAACATCAGATTGTTAGCCAGGCTTCGTTTATGCGCCCCGTCAGCCGCAGAATTCCATTCCGGGGCATCGACATTATCGACGGCCACAAATGTTGGTTCACCTCCCATGGTCAGCCGGACATCATTCGCCAATAGGTCGGCATCAATCATCTCTCCCACTTCGAGTATCCGGTTCCAATCCTGATCACTATATGGTTTCGTTACCCGTGGCTTTTCTTCGAGGCGGGTTACTTTATTTTCAAAATAAAACTCAGTTTTACAAAACTCTGCCATACCCGCAATCGGTGCAGCACTTTGATAATCAGGGGTACAGGCCAGTGGTATATGACCTTCACCGGCAAACAAAGCCGAAGTACTGTCCAAACCTATCCAACCTGCTCCTGGTACAAAGACTTCCGTCCAGGCATGCAGATCCGTAAAATCCTCTTCGGGACCGGAAGGACCATCGATCGACTTCTGATCTGCTTTCAACTGAATTAAATATCCCGAAACAAATCTCGCAGCAAAGCCAAACCGTCTTAAAAGTTGCACAAAAAGCCAGGCAAAATCACGACACGAACCGGAACCGATCTCCAGACTCTGCTCCGGAGTCTGAACGCCCGCTTCCATACGAATACGGTAAGTCAATTGATTATGCACTAATTGGTTTAATTTAACCAAAGTATCAATGGTGTTTTCATTTTCACCAATTTGCGATTTTGTGTTCAAATAAAAGTCATCAAACAACTTACCCATTTCTGTCACCTCCAGGTAAGAAGATAGCTGTTGCTTTAGAAGGGGCTCATAAGTAAAGGGAAAATGCTCTGCATACTCTTCGACAAAGAAATCGAAAGGATTGATCACCACCATCTCAACGATTAGTTCAACATCAATCTTAAAGTGGTTGATTTTTTCCGGGAAAACAATACGGGCCAGATAGTTACCAAATGGATCCTGCTGCCAATTTATAAAGTGTTTTGCTGGAGTGATTTGCAGGCTGTAAGCCGTAACTCTGCTCCGGGTGTGTGGAGCCGGGCGAAGACGAATGATCTGGGGTGAAACTTCAATATCTCTTTCATAGGTATAACTCGTCAAATGACGCAATGCAACTTTTATGGACATAAATGGTATAAACCTGATTTAGCTTAGCAATCCCAAAAGATACAAAATTGCCATGTCCATAAAATCAGTTATTTTAAGCATTTTGTGAAACCTAATAATAATGGACCAAAGATTGCGGCAAAACTTATGAGGAATCATCGAATCAGAATTTCCCCCATCCACTTATTAAAAAGTTGGCTTCTATTAACCATGCTTTTCTCTATAATGATAGCACATGCTCAAGGAAACCTTGATACCTTGCCTCCACAAATAAATCCACTCCTGTCTACCATTGCTCAAGACATATCCATGCAGCGAATCGAAAGTGATGTCCGGACTTTAGTTGGATTTGGTACCCGAAACACCCTTTCGGATACTATGTCCTCATCAAGAGGAATAGGAGCTGCCAGACGATGGATCAAAGCCACTTTTGAAGAAATTGGAAATCAATGTAATCAGTGTCTGGAAGTGTTTTATCAGGATACTCTGGTGCCCGGTGAAAATAACCCTCGCATACCGGTAGATACCAGAATCGTGAATGTGGTAGCAGTACAAAAAGGTACTCAGCATTCCAATAAATATGTCTTAATGACCGGTGACATCGACTCAAGAGTTAGTGATGCGCTTAATGCAACTGATGACGCACCCGGAGCCAATGATAATGCCTCCGGTATGGCCGGCACCATAGAAGCTGCCCGGGTACTCAGCCAATATACTTTTTCACATAATATTGTCTATGCTGGTCTTTCCGGAGAGGAACAGGGACTTTTCGGCGGAAAGGCCTTGGCAAGCTGGGCGCGGCAACAAGGATGGGAAATCATCGGTGTACTTAATAATGATATGATTGGCAACATCGAAGGAATCGATGGCACCATTGATAACAAAACTTTTCGTATATTCTCAGAGCCCACACCGATAACCGATAATGAACAAAAGAGAGTTTGGAATAGATTTTACGGAGGTGAAGTCGATGGACCATCGCGTCAACTGGCAAGATACATCGAACGCATCACCCGGCAATATTTGCCATCACTCAACCCAATGATGATTTATCGATTGGATCGATTTGGCAGAGGCGGACATCATCGTCCTTTCAATGATCTTGGATATCCGGGTGTAAGAATTATGGAAGCCTATGAAAATTATAACCGGCAACATCAGGATTTACGTACTGAGGACGACATTGCGTACGGCGATGTTATTGAAGGAGTTAATTTTTCATACGCGGCCAAACTAACTACGGTCAATGCCATATCCTTAGCATCTCTTGCCGGTGCCCCTGCTGCACCTTCAAATGTTATGATTGGTGGTGCTGTATCCCCGTCAACCACACTGCGTTGGGATCCGGTGAATGACGGTCAAGTGCTCGGCTATAAGATCTACTGGAGAGAGACTACCGCTCCTCAATGGCAGTACCAGATTTATATTGGTAATGTCGATGAATATACACTTGAAAATGTCATTATTGATAATTTTCTATTCGGTGTGGCTTCCGTCGGTGTAAATGGTGATGAAAGCATCATCCAATTTCCGAATACATTGATTCCCAGAAGAAGATAGGCATTTAATGCCTCAGTATTAAACTTGACAGAGCGAAATTAAATAGGATTTTAAGGTTGGGTATCACAAAATGGAGAGATTTTGAGGTGGGGTATTAATAAATAACTCCGACTTTTTAAAGGTTAGAAATGAAAAGGTATGGAAAGTCCTAAAACATTGCATTTCCAGAATTATCGTCCAGGCGTGGCCTTCGACGAAATGTTTGCTCCCGACCATTTGGTCCGGAACAACTATGCTTCTTATAAAGATCATTTGGAGTCTTTAAGTATTGTGAACATCAAGAAATTACAGGATGCCACAGATCAGGCTCAACTCCTGATGGGTATGACGTTTCAGGTTCATGGAGATGAGATGGGAATGGAGAAAATATTAAAGCTCGACATCATTCCCCGGATCATTGAGAAGGCAGAATGGGATATGTTGGAAACAGGTCTCAGGCAACGCATCAAAGCGCTAAATCTGTTTATCGAAGATATTTACCACGAACAAAATGTAATCAAGGATGGTGTACTTGAGTGGGAGATGATCCGCTCATGCCCGGCCTACCTCGAATCCTGCAAAAATCTGGAACCACAACGAGGAATTTGGACACATATCAGTGGAGTGGACATTATCCGGGATAACGATGGGAAATTTTGTGTTCTCGAAGATAACCTCCGTTGTCCTTCCGGAGTATCTTACATGTTGGAAAATCGAAAGATTCTAAAAGCCACTTTCCCTAAGTTTTTTGACAAGATCCTGGTTCAGCCGGTTTCCGACTACCCCAAGATTTTGCACCAGATGCTGGAATATATAGCACCAGTCACCCATCCCAACATTGTGGTACTAACTCCGGGCATTTACAATTCCGCCTACTACGAACATTCCTATCTCGCTCAGGAAATGGGTGTAGAACTGGTTGAGGGCCGCGATTTGTTAGTCAAGGATGATCATGTCTACATGCGCAATACCAAGGGATTTCAACAGGTAGATGTAATCTATCGCCGCATTGACGATACATTTTTGGATCCTATGGAATTTAATCCCGAATCAATGTTGGGAGTCCGGGGTTTGTTTGATGTCTATAAAAAGGGAAATGTTGCCATTGCCAATGCTCCCGGCACCGGTGTAGCTGATGACAAAGCCATATGTCCTTATGTGCCTGACTTAGTCAAATATTATCTCGGAGAGGATGCTATTATATCCAATGTGGAAACATACATCTGCAGTCGGAAGGAAGATCTCGAATATGTGCTTGACAATATAGAAAAACTGGTAGTCAAGGAAACCAATGCTGCTGGCGGTTATGGCATGATGATGGGCCCGAAAAGTACGCCTCAAATGCATGCGGAATTCCGGGATAAAGTGCGAAAAAACCCCAGAAATTACGTAGCCCAACCAATGATTAATCTCTCCACCGTCCCATGTCTGGCGGATGAAGATTTTTCTCCTCGTCATGTCGATCTGCGTCCGTTTATCATTTATGGAAAAGACATTTCAGTTATACCCGGAGGACTGACCAGAGTGGCATTGAAGGAAGGGTCACTTGTAGTCAATTCCTCACAAGGAGGAGGCACCAAAGACACTTGGATTGTTTAACAATGAGACAACAATATAACTATGCTGAGTAGAGTAGCAGAATCGATATTGTGGATGAATCGGTACATCGAGCGAATGGAAAACAATGCCCGTTTTCTGGATGTTAATTTTAACCTCGCCCTGGACCTTCCACCGGAGTTAAAGCAGCAATGGAAACCCTTGATTCAGACTTCAGGAGCGGTGGAAGAGTATGAAAGTCTTTACGACGATTATTCGCAGGAGAATGTTATTTCCTTCATTTGCTTCGAAGAACAAAATAGCAGCTCGATCCTCAGTTGTATCACCCGGGCCAGGGAGAATGCACGCACCATGCGAAGTATTCTAACCAAAGAAATCTGGGAGCATATCAACTCCGTATATCATATGGTCCTTCAATTCAAAAGGGATGATGCCAAATTGCATCAGGATCCGCGGATGTTTGTGGAAAAAATTAAACAAGCCAGTCAGCTTTACTATGGTATTAATGACAACACAGTTAGCCAAAATGAAGCATGGCACTTTGGCAAAGTGGGAAGCTATCTGGAAAGAGCTGACAATATCTCCCGGATACTGGATGTAAAATATCATATTCTGTTGCCATCGGTCAAATCCGTAGGTACCACCCTTGATTGGATTCAGTGGGTCGCTCTGTTAAAGTCTGCTAGTGCCTTTAATATGTATAGTAGAAAATACGGAGAAGTAAAACCTTACAATGTAGCTGAGTTTTTGGTGCTGGATCGGGATTTCCCCCGTTCTATCTACTACAGTCTCAATCAGGCAAATCAATCCATGCATGCTATTTCGGAAAATTACAAATCGGGGTTTAGTAATTCTGCTGAAAAGTTAATCGGTATGGTCATTTCAGAAATGTCTTACTCCGGCATGGACGATATCTTCCACCAGGGGTTACACGAATTTCTGGACCTTACCCAACTGAAGATCATCGATATTGCCAATGCTCTTCATGATGTTTATTTTTCGCTCAAGAATTAAACTAAATTTACTGCCATGACCTATTGTCTGGGAATGAAGCTGAACAAAGGCTTGATCTTACTAGCCGACACCTGTATTAGTTCAGGTGCTCATCGTACATATGCAAAAAAAATCTATACTTACAATAATACGCGAAAGAATCTATTTGTTGCTACATCGGGATTAAGATCGGTACGTGATAAGACCATCACCTACTTCGACCACTTGCTGCACCGCGAAGATCATGAATTAAGTCAGATGTATCAGGTCGTCAATGCATTCGGCAAATGTCTGCGTAAAGTGGCGGAAGAAGATAAGGAAGCCTTAAAAGACGAGGGTTATAAATTTGACACGCATGCCCTGATCGGAGGACAATTCATTGATGATGCCGCCCCTGAACTATATCTTTTATTTCCTGAGGGTAATTGGGTGAAAATCAATGAACAAAGTGAATGCTTTTCCAGTATCGGACATGTTGATGCCGCTCAAGGGCTGTTAAAGATGTTGTTGAGTAGAGAGAAATCTACAGAGTACGCTTTGAAGGCCGGTCTGATGGCCTTTGACCTTACAGCCTCCAATATTGCCACTGTGGCTTACCCTTGTGACGTCCTGATCTATTTAAACGATAGCCACCAGTTGCAATCATTTCGTTTGCAACAAGATGAGGTACGACCTTTTATCCAGAATATCAGGACGCAGCTAACTGACCTGATGGAAGATTCAAGTGTAAGTTTTTGGGATATACCCAACAATCAGTAACTTCCTTCACCATTAATAGTCAAACACCACTGAGTACTCCCGGTATTCAGTACTGGCCATTCGATTATGGAGAAGAAAATACTTTGGAGACCGAATCAGAATTTTATTGCATCCTGTAATCTCACCCAATACCAGCAATGGCTATACAAAAAGAATATAGCTGCTTGCGATTCTTATGAAACATTATGGCAATGGTCTGCCGATCAGATCGATGAGTTTTGGCATTCTATATGGGACTATTTCCAAATATTACATGATGGTGATTTCTCCGAAGTTACCCGGGGAGGTGAAATGCCAAATATCGAATGGTTTGCCGGTACCAGGCTAAATTATACGGAACATTTGTTCCGCCAT
>JAGQWV010000720.1 GCA_020437045.1 Saprospiraceae bacterium
TGTCGTCAGTCAATTTCTCCCATTTCTGGACATCAAATTGATCTCCCTTTTCAAGAGATCCCTTTATGCTTTCCTCCACGACCAAGCGAAATCTAAAAAATACCTGGTCATCTTCGGAATGTTCATATACCTTAATCACACGGGCCATTACCAGGGCATCACTTCCATCTGCAAGGGTTCCAAGATTGGCAAAAGGCACAATCGTAGTCGCTTGCAGCAGGCAACTGGTCATTGCCACTATGAGGGTGACAAAGGGCCGAACAAAAAATTGTTCTTCCATAGTCGTCTATTTGCAGTAGCTGACCATGGATAACTAGGTTTCGAAATAATTTTGAGTTTCAAATAATCATCACTACTGTTTGCATCTCATTGACTCCTCAGAATACAATATGACATTCAGTAATGTCCGGTGGGTTCGATTTCTTTGCTAGACAGGATACCTGGTTTCAGGTGTTTGTGGCTGTAGGTTTTATAATTCTTACTCTTGCATTTTTACAAATTCTTTGCCAGTTGCTCGAATATTAGCACCGCATTTATACATATAATTAAATAATATTTATAGTTAATTGATAACAAGTATGTTGAATTAGTAAAATAAATACCAAAAATTTCTAAAGTGCCGAATTCCCATACTGGAAAAGCTCACCTTTTCACTTAGGTTTCTTTGGCTCTTTACTCGCGCGAATGATTAATCGGAGAGACTGATCATAGGTAAAATAGTTCCAGATCCAATTGAGGAAAACAATTACTTTATTGCGAACTCCCAGCAAAGAATAAAGATGCACCAGCAACCAGACTATCCAGGCAAAAAAGCCCTTAAACTTAAAATTAGGTAGATCCACAACAGCGCGATTCCGGCCAATGGTTGCCATCGACCCAAGATCTCTATAGGTAAATACTCTCCAATGTTCAGGATTCTTTTGTTTCAGATTGGAAGCTAGATTCTTTGCCATCTGAATTGCTGTCTGAGCTACCTGAGGATGACCATCCGGATATTTCGGGTCTCCTTCTACGATAGCTGCATCTCCCAGGACAAAGACATCTTGTTGTTCCGGCACACGCAGGTAACGATCCACTTTGATTCTTTTTCCTCTACCCAATTGGGTATCGATAACACCTTCCAGAACCGGACATATAATTCCTGCGGCCCAGATAACCTTGCCACATCTGATTTTGTCGCCATCATTAGTATAAACAAAATCTCCATCAAACGATTGGACTCTTTTATTCAGGATCACCTGTACGCCCAGTTCTTTCAAATATCTCAAGGAATTGGTCGATGCCTTGTCAGACATACCGGGAAGAAGTTGAGATCCGGCATGAATCAGGTAAATATCTACTTCGCCATAAGGTAATTCACGGTAATCCTTGGGGAGAATATACTTTTTCATTTCCGCCAAAGCTCCGGCAACTTCAACCCCAGTTGCCCCACCACCCACTACAACAATGTCTATAAGTTCCTGACGTTCATCAAAATCCCGGATGGACAGTGCCCGTTCATAATCTGTTAGAATTGCATTGCGCAAACCTAAAGCCTCCGAAATAGATTTCATCGGCAGGGTTAGTTCCTCAAATGCCTTATTACCGAAAAAATTAGTAGTGGCCCCCGTACATAACACTAACTTGTCGTAGTTGAGATACCCAAGATCAGCATAGATCTTTTTGTGTTCGAGATCGATTTTTTCGATTTCGGCATAGCGAATTAAAACGTTGGAAGCTCTTTGAAAAATCTTTCTCAACGGAAAACTGATGGATGAGGGTTCCAACCCAGCCATCGCCACCTGGTAAAAAAGAGGCTGAAACTGATGATAATTATTGCGATCGATGAGCACCACCTGATAGCTGGAACGAACCAGCGACCGGGCTAACTTTAGGCCGGCGAATCCCGCTCCAACGATTACGATTCTCTCCTGGCCGGTTTCCGGTATATTAAATGCCATTGGGTAAAATTAGCCGTTCATTTCCAGAGTGGAGATGGATATTTACCAACATTCGCAAATTCCTGGAATGCTTCTTTCACCATTTCGGCGTCTTCCTTATAGGTGACACCATACCACTGGTCATTAGAATGGAGCACCTTCACCTTGACTTTGCCTGACTTGATAAGGTCATCAATTATGATGGGTATATAGTACTCAGCCTTGGGATTGTCAAGGTTAGCCAGTACAAACTTGCGGAATCCCGCTTCCAATTCATCAAAGATCGTATGATGAAAGCCCCAAAAATTCATACTTACAACGGCGTCCGAAGCCAAACTGGCACCATCTTCTCCATAAACAATATGATCGTTTTTATAATGAATTTTCAGAATTTCTTCGACGGTTGCCAGGTTTCCATCACGATCCGTACTGCATACACCACGGTTTACATGTCCTTTTTCGGACAAGGTATTGGACAAGGTATATCCAACCATAGCATATGTATGGGGGTTCACATCTTTTTTGAGAAAATCACCCAAAATATGAAAACACTCTTGGCCATAATAATCATCGGCATTGATCACGGCAAAGGGTTCATCGATCACATCCTTGGCTACCAACACTGCCTGGGATGTACCCCATGGTTTCTCTCGCTCCGGCATATTCGGAATTCCTGCCACTTTCGGATTAAGGTCCTGGTGCACGTATTCCACCTGAATATCTGAAGAGAATCGATCACCGATCTTTTCCCTGAATTCTTTCTCAAAATGATCCCTGATCACAAACACCACCTTCGTAAAACCCGCTTTAACCGCATCATATATTGAATATTCCAGAATCGTCTCTCCATTTGGCCCCAGTGCATCCAATTGCTTTAAGCCACCATATCGGCTTCCCATACCGGCCGCAAGAACTAACAAACTTATATCCTTATTCATACATCCTGATTATGAAAAATTTATTAAAGTTACATCGGCTATTCATAGTATCTGGAATATCAGAATCAACCATTCTCAATCAATGAGATTCATCAGAGAGATACTCCCATAATTCATCCATAAGCTACGATACAACTATCCTATTGAGCACAAAGATAGAAAGCTGTGTATGATATCAAAAACCTCCCAAAAACATCTTTTGGACCTTAGATCGCCAACCATCAAGACGCATACTCTATGCCAAATAATTGGCAACCCCTAAGGATCCGAAAATGCAATCCATTTGTGTATATTGAACTCGTAAACTTTCTTGACAAACCTAACTTTTGCCAAAGCATGACACTCGCCACTATTGATATCGTCATTATCATCTTCTTTTTTTCCATTACCCTGGCCATCGGTCTCTATGTATCGAGGACATCGGGGAAGAGCACAGATGAATTTTTTCTTTCTGGTCGTAGTATGCCATGGTGGTTATTGGGAATGTCAATGGTGGCCACCACTTTCTCGACTGACACTCCAAACCTGGTCACTGATATCGTTAGGCAACATGGTGTATCAGGCAACTGGGTTTGGTGGGTATTTCTCTTGACTGGAATGTTGACGGTATTTGTATATGCTAAATTATGGAGGAAATCAGCAGTAACCACAGACATCGAATTTTACGAACTGCGGTATGGTGGAAAACCTGCCCGTTTTCTGAGAGGATCTCGTTCTGTTTTTTTAGGCCTTGTATTTAATGTCTTGGCGATGTCCGGAGTTACATTGGCGGCTATCAAAATTGGAGCTGTAATGTTGGACCTCTCTCCCATGCAAACAGTCGGTCTGGCTGCTCTGGTCACCGTTATCTTTAGCTCATTAGGTGGATTTAAAGGTGTAGTATACACTGATTTTGTATTGTTTTTCGTGGCCATGATAGGGTCTATCGGAGCAGCCGTCGTTGCCGTAAATCATCCCGATGTGGGAGGTTTGTCCGGCTTATTGTCACACGAGCAAATTGTTGATAAAATATCTATTTTACCTGAGTTCAGTAACCGGGACATCCTGATATCGCTGGTGATTATTCCCTTGGCGGTCCAGTGGTGGGCGGCCTGGTATCCGGGGGCAGAACCTGGAGGTGGAGGCTATATTGCCCAACGGATGTTAGCATCCAAGAATGAAAATCATGCTATCGGTGCTACATTTTTTTTCAATATTCTTCATTATGCGCTCAGACCATGGCCCTGGATTTTGGTGGCCCTGGCTTCAATGATCGTGTTTCCTGATTTGGAAAGTCTGCGGACGGCCTTTCCGAATGTCGAAGAAAGTAAAATCGGAAACGACCTGGCCTATCCCGCCATGTTGACATTCTTACCTGCTGGATTGCTTGGATTGGTTCTGGCGGCACTGATTGCTGCATTTATGTCCACGATATCCACGCATTTAAATTGGGGGGCATCATATCTGGTCAATGATTTCTATCGACGCTTTCTTCATCCGGAAGCTACCGAAAAAGAATGTGTTGCGGCAGGTAGAGTAACCACCTTTCTGTTGATGGCGCTAGCTGCCTTAACGGCTCTTTTGATGACCAATGCCTTGCAAATCTTCGACTTCATTTTAATGTTTGGTGCCGGTACCGGACTGATCTTTTTGTTGCGATGGTTTTGGTGGAGAATCAATGCCTGGAGTGAAATTGCGGCCATGTTTTCCTCAGGTCTGATATCCTTCTTTTTTGTCCTGGGTAATGCCTATCCGGAGTCCTGGCCTGCCTATTTACGATTTCCTTTAATTGTCCTTATTACGACTATTATATGGGTGACGGTAACCTTTCTGACACAACCGGAATCAAAAGATACGCTGCGTAATTTCTATAAAAAAATACAACCCGGAGGTAAGGGATGGCAAGTGGTGGTGGATGATGCAAAGAAAGATGGCGAAAATATTGTCGATCCCAGAGCTAAATGGACACTGCCCACGGGAATATTGGCGATGTTCGCCGGTACCATCCTGGTATATGCACTGCTCTTCGCTACCGGAAAACTGCTCTTTGGTCAACCAGGCATGGCCCTCCTATTATTTGTTATCGGTCTGGTTGCTGCCTGGGTTTTGGTGCGATTTTGGAATAAGGTAGGTAGCGAAATTATTTAGGAAATATCGTAAAGATGTATTCACAAAGTACTCAGATAAGAGTGCGCTATGGAGAGACTGATCAAATGGGGTTTGTCTACTATGGTAACTATGCCCTCTATTATGAGGTAGGGAGAGTAGAGGCCATTCGCTCACTTGGATTGACCTATAAGGATCTGGAGGATCAAGGAATATTGATGCCTGTGGTCAGGCTTGAGTCCAAATACATCCAACCGGCCAAATATGATGATTTATTAACAATAACATCAACTATTGATACGCTCCCCGATAGATTTATCATCTTTGATGTGGTGATCACAAACGAATTTGAGCAAATCTTAAACAAAGCCAAGGTGACTTTGTGTTTCAGAGATGCACATAGTGGAAACCAAATACGAACACCATCTTCCATCTTGCAAAAATTGAAACCTTATTTTTCATAGGATCTACATATGGGCCAAGCGACTGTATTTGAGAATACTGACCATCCTGCGTAAATGGATGCGTACACACTCATTGCCTGGTTTTTTTGGAATACCGATCTGGGATGTCTTTATTTTCCTGGTCAATGAATTGAAAAGAGAGGATATTGTAACGCGGGCCAACAGTATTGCGTACAGTTTTTTCCTTTCCCTTTTTCCGACCATTATCTTCATGTTTACCCTATTACCATATGTACCGATCCATGATCTTGATGAGGTAATTAAAAACGCCATCCGACAGGTAATGCCGGTCAATGCCCATGCCTTTCTCTTTGAAACGGTAGAGAGCCTAACCTCCATACCCCGGGGTGGTTTGTTGTCAGTTGGTTTTGTTTTGGCGGTGATCTTTGCGTCCAGTGGTATGTTGACGCTGATGAGAGGATTTGAAAAATCGTACGAAGTTTCCTTTAAAGCCAGAACTTATCTGACGAAAAGGGGCATTGCAATAGCGCTGACATCCTTTGTGGGTATTTCATTTATTGTATCGGGAACACTGATTGTCACTGGTGACCAACTTTTTGGTTTATTGTTTGGTAGTGATGAAAGCTCATTTGTAGTGAGTCTGATTAAATGGTTTGCCTTGCTCTTGCTTTTCTATAGTGTAATTGGAGTGATCTATCGATTTGGTCCTCCATTAAAACGGAAGTTTGGTATGATGTCTCCAGGGACCACGCTGGCTACCGTCGTGAGCCTGATGACCTCTGCAGCCTTTACTTATATCATAGATAATTTTGGTACTCAAAGCCGGGTTTATGGCTCACTTGGAGCATTGATCGTAATCTTAGTATGGATGCAAATGAATTGTTTTATTCTTTTGGCTGGATTTGAACTTAATGCCAGTATTGCGGTAAACCGGGATCTTCGACAACGAAAAAGAAGTGCGGCCACACTGATTCACGAACATAAAGTGCATTAGATCTGATTCGGCTCCTTTGAAATTACGGATGTTCACAGGAGCAAATCCTGATTTAATTACCCCAACGTTGCGTGGAAATCTGAAATCCAGCCAGATCCAATACCCGGTCAATGACAGTATCTATAAGCTCCATAATTGTTTGTGGCCGATGATAAAAACTGGGAGATGCCGGACAAACAATACCACCCGCCTCTGTGATGGTTTTCATATTATTTAAATGAATTAGATTAAGTGGTGCTTCCCGCGGTACCAGGATCAGTCTTCTGCGTTCTTTCAAAATGACATCGGCTGCACGGGAAATGAGATTCGTCGATACCCCAGTGGCAATGCGACCAATCATACCCATGGAGCAGGGGCAAATAATCATCGTCTCAAATTTTGCCGAACCGGAAGCAAAAGGGGCATGATAATCCTGCTCCTCGTAAAATTGAAAAGGATAATTCGCTGCTTCAAAAGTACCAATTTCCAATTCCCAGTTGATCCTGCCGTTACTCGTGATGACCACAGCGACCTCTTCTGCCTGATCCGAAAGCGCTACTAATCGATCTAACAGTCTTTTGGAGTAAATAGCACCACTAGCGCCACCTATTCCGATCACAATTCTTTGCATTATATAAAGATGGCAAATTCACCTAAAATGTTAGCTGCTTGTTAAAATTACCTTCTATTATACCTGAAGCCTTATATTTGCTGACAGGGATCACATAAAAGACAAGTGAAATATATATTTTATTGTTTTTCAATGCTTTTGATTGGAAATTATTCCCATCCATCACCAACGGAAACCTCAAACGAATTGAGCATCAACTGGATGTCATGGGAAGATGCAATGTTGGCGAATGCAGGGCATAAAAAGAAATTGCTGATCGATGTCTACACAGATTGGAGCACCTGGTGCAAAGTCATGGATCGAGAAACATTTGCGGATTCGCTGATCATTGACTATATCAACCAACATTTTTATGCCATTAAACTCAATGCCGAACAAAAGGATTCAATTGAATGGAATGACCATATATTCAAATGGCTTCCCTCGGAATTAAATGGCGTTCATGAGTTGGCACAGGCACTTTGTGACGAAGAGATGTCTTATCCTACCATTGTTTTCCTTACTGAAAATCATGAACGTATTCGCATCAGTAGGGGCTTTAAAGATGCTAAAGCCCTCTATCCGGAGTTGGTTTTTGTGGCAGAGGAACACTATTTGAAAAATACGGAAAAACCTTAAGCCACATCCTAGTAGATGAACCCATAAGTTATTGT
>JAGQWV010000721.1 GCA_020437045.1 Saprospiraceae bacterium
GCAAAAAGTCGCCAGAATTTGTCATGAGAATTTATGGGTTTGTCTACTAGATTGATCCTAAATATAAGTATTCACCTTATAAATTATACTGCATCGGTGATAGATTAATAGCGGACAACCTGAATCAGTAAGATATGTTGTCTTCCATATAAATGGCATGATAAATGATGAACCCTAATCGAGTTGTGACCGAGTATTGAGCCACATATCATAGGTATCCCTCTATCAAAAAAGTTATTTCAGAAACACATTTGAAATTATTCATTTGCATAATTGAATACCTATGAGGCATTTAATGACTTTGTTATTTATATTATCCGCATTTTATGCTTATCCCCAAGCATGCAAAATGCCCATTGCTCTCGATGAGATGAGACCGGAGAAGTGTGGTATACGCTATGTTAAATCTGAGGGAGATAAGATAAATGTTATCCTTGAATTTGAAAAAAAGACTCGAATCATTACACCCGATAATCCAAACGATGTAAAGGGTCAACAGGTGAATCTGATCGGTTTGTATTATCTTACTTATGACCGCAATGGTGATATCCTGGATGAGAATAAAGTCTTCGTACAGACCGGCGAAATCCCCCAGAAGGGATTGGTATTTGGACTGCAAGGTCAGAAAGGCCAGTTGCTTGATGCAGAGTTAAAGTTAATTTCTTTGGATGAGTATGGAGCGGTGCCATATGGAGGAGGGACTAGAAAATCAGCGGCAAAATCTGCAGTGGCATCCAATAGTAACTTTCATTTTGAGACTACCCTCAATGTCGATAAAAACCTGAAGCTCCTTGACTTGCAAATTGTAAAATGGCAGCATAAAGATGATCAGGGCGACTCCCTTGTAATCGATAGAAAGCAGGCTCCACTCATTGAGTATGACAGTGCTACAAAAAAACAGTACTGGGTCAATCAATATCTGCCTGTTACCGATCCCAAAGATGGATTTACCCTGGCTTTGCTCAACCGGGTGGATCGCGATGTATCCAAAGAAGTTTCTGAAAAGCAACTGCGGCTAGTTGCCTTTGATTCATCTGGGCAGATCGCCGGATCTCACGAGTTGCTTTTTGAGTCACCCATGGCGATGGTTTATCGTAACGATATTTTCCAGTATTTGCCGGATAGTGGTAAGACGTTAGACAAGGAGATCATCGTCCTGAAAGCAAATCAGACAACTGAAGATGCTTATAAACTAGGTCAATATTATTACTATTGGTTTGATCGCAAAGCTCAATTACAAAGTTCTTCTATGGTCGTGTCCAAACATCAGATTTTTAATACTAACAATATTTTATGGCAGGGAGATGGTGTATTCTATATGTCTAATACAGGACCTGAGATTGTCAGTTGTTTTATAAATAATAGCGGCAAATACAATATAAATACCACCGGCAATCGCCTTAATTCCTTAAAGACATTTATAGAAAGTCGATCGAAAAACGGTAAAAAAATAGATTTTAAACTCGTGGAAGAACCCACGGTTTTCGAGGATGGAGATGTTTTAATGATCTATCGGGTAGAGGAGAATGTCAGTGTCATGGCTGGTGTTCAGATCTCGCCGGAGATGGCGGCTGCGACACGGGTTGATCATGGCCTAGTTCCTGTTTTAATGAGAAAGGATGGACAGATTATCGCTGCTGAATTTTACCAAAGACCGGTTGATGCTGATCCCCGGGCATTGGTAGAAATTGGTCCGGTGGAGCGAAATAGTGAAGGAGTCATTTCTTTTTATGCCACGGATAAGACTTCTGACGGTCTCTATCCATTGTTGTGCACGATCAAAGGAAGCAATGTAGACTTTGTGAGAAGTGAAGAAGGACCAATTGCCGCCCGTCTAATTTATTATGACCCCAATGAGGAAGTAGTAAGTTACTTCAGTAAAAAGAAAGATCCTAAGGATCCTCGCATCTCCATACGTACGCTAGAGGTACTTCGGGTAGATGATTAAATAAGTCGATTAGTTAAGAATATTATCATGGTGCATGGGTTTGTCTCTTTTGGCAAGCCCTTTTTCTTGATATATGATCTAAACTTCCTATTTTGCTGCGAAATAAAATATATATGAAGAGCATAGGATTGGTAGTAATAATGTTGGCTTTTTTAGTTCCACAAATTTCCGCACAGAAGGCAATTTTCAATGGAAAGAATTTGAAGGGCTGGGATATCCACGGTACTGAATTATGGTATGTTGAAGATGGACTTCTTGTTTGTGAAAGCGGTCCAGATGCTGAATATGGATATTTAAGTACTAAAAAAGAATATGACGATTTTGAACTAACGGTTGAGTTTAAGCAGGGAGCGGATGGAAACAGTGGTGTCTTTTTTCGCTCGAACTTAGAAGGTACAAAAATCTCTGGTTGGCAGGTGGAAGTAGCACCTCCCGATCATAATACTGGAGGTATCTACGAATCTTATGGTAGAGGATGGCTTATTCAACCTGACAAAGCCTTGGATTCCAATTTACATTTTGGAGACTGGAACAAGATGAAAATTAGAGTGGTAGGAGATGAGGTAACTACCTGGTTGAATGGAACACAGATGGTACATTTAAAAGATGAAAAGATAGGCCAGGGAAAAGGTCATATTGCTTTACAAATCCATAGTGGGGGAGGGATCAAAGTATCCTGGAGAAATCTTGAGCTCAAAAAACTTTAACCCATAATGAGAAAGCCCTCATCAGTGTACTGATGGGGGAGTATCCATAGGTGAGAATAGTATCTTTTTTGGAAGTTAATTGCCTAAAGTTTTGGCATTTCCCATCCTTTGCGGTATACTCTTTTTACAAATTGATTTCCCTCTTCGAAGTTGGTAATCTTCATATTA